>JALZCF010000051.1 GCA_030863245.1 Chloroflexota bacterium | reverse complement strand
CCAGGAAGCTGCCCCTACCCGTGCACTGGTTTGTGATTCAGCTGAACGTGGAGAATGAGTCGACAATCTATAACAGCGGCCTAACGTAAATCAATGACGGCCACACGATGTACAGTCACCATTTGGTCCACAGCTACCACCCTGTGCCGGTGATTCGCCGCTGTCTCCCACCCATAGATGATCGACAGCTAATTCAACACGTGACCCGTTTTCTGTCTTGATGGTGACGGTCTGTTTTGGGATGTTACGATCGACGATCTTGCCCGCGACATCATGGCCTTGTACCCATTTACCGATCTTCGGCATCCCCTTGCGTGCGTCCTTGTAGAACTCGTACTCGTATGCAAGACAACAGCGGAGACGGCCGCACATGCCAGCGATTTCAGACGGAACGAGCGGGAGATCCTGCACTTTCGCCATACGGATCGAGATGGGCTGAAAATCGGTGAGGAAGGCTGAGCAACAACGCACCGCTAACCCACATGCACCTGAACCACCCATCATCTTGGCAACGTCGCGCGGTCCCACCTGCCGGAACTCAACACGTGTCTCGAAGCGTCGACTCAGTTCGCGCTGCAGGCGGTTCAGATCGACTTCCTTCTCTGAGCCATAGTAGATAGTCAGGCGTGTCCCATCGAAGGAATACTCCGCCTTGGCCATCTTCACACGAATGTTATTCTCGACCGCCGCCATGCGCACCTGTTTGAGCACCTCCTTTTCCTTATGGCGGTAACGTTCGCGCAGCAGCAAGTCCTGCGTGGTGGCCTTGCGCAAGATTGCCTTATGGCTATTCCCCTTCATCTCCGGGAACACCTTTGCCACCCACCCCATCTCCAATCCACGACTCGTCTCGACCACCACAAAGTCGCCTGCGTTCAGGTCAGACGCCACGTTATTGCGGAAGTGATAGATTTTTCCTACTTCTTGAAATCGAATACCAATTACCTGGTTCACTGTTCTATTTCTTCTAGATTAGCTCTTCTCTTATTATATCACATGGCAGCTGTTTTGCAGGATGCTTTTATTGCTGCTCTCTCCCCTCTTCCGATGCCGGAATTCCTTCCTCCAGTGCCAGCACCGCCGGATCGTGCCCTTCGTCGCCTGGCCCCAGCTCGTCATGTCCGTTGCTAGCTAGCGAGCGGAGTAGCAGTTCGGCGACATCCTCAAGCCCCATCGCTTCGCCACCCACGATGTTCTTGACGCCGGAGTCGAACATGACCATGCAGAAGGGGCAGGCGGCAGCAACTTTCCCCGCACCGGTGCTCTGCGCTTCTTCAAGGCGCAGTTCGTTGATTCGCCTCTCACCCTCGATCTCTAGGAAGACGCCGCCGCCCCCGCCCCCACAGCACATGGACTTCTCGCGACTACGCGGCATCTCGCGGATTTCAACGCCGGGAAGTGCCGCGAGCACCTCGCGCGGCGCATCGTAGACATCGTTATAGCGCCCCAAGTAGCACGGATCATGATAGGTAATAGTTTCCTCAATAGCGACCTCCGGCTTGAGGCGACCGGCATGGATGAGCTCGGCCAGCAGCTCGCTGTGGTGGATCGTCTCGTAGCCCTCACTAAACTGCTTGTACTCGTTGCCAATCATGTTGAAGCAGTGCGGGCAAGAGGTGATAACCTTCTTGAAGGAGCGGCTGTTGAGCGTGTCGATGGTGCGTTCCGCCATGATCTGGAAGAGGTACTCATTACCAAGGCGGCGTGCAGGATCCCCGTTGCAGCTCTCCTCTTTTCCGAGAATAGCGTAGTTGACGTCAGCACGCTCCAGCAATGTCACCACCGCACGGGCAATCTTCTGATTACGATCATCGAAGGAGGAGAGGCAACCAACGAAGTAGAGGTACTCGGCCTCCTCACCCTCTTCTAAGATGGGCACCTCGAAATCGAGCTTATGCGCCCAGTTGGTGCGATCATCCTGTCGGTAGCCCCACGGGTTGCCTGAGCGCTCCAAATTACGCATGGTGGCAGAGACGCTATCGGGCATGCGCCCCTCAGTCATCGTGAGGTAGCGGCGCATATCCACGATGGACTCGATATGATCGATGAAGACCGGGCACTCGTAGACACAGGCACGGCAGGTCGTGCAGGCCCATAGGGTCGCCTCCTTTATCACACCGCCGACGAGTTCCTCTTCGAGCTCAACATTAGGATGGTAGCTATCACGGCCGTCGAAGCCGCCGATCTGTGAGTAGGGTAGCCCGCCCTCCGCAAGCATGCGGTTGCGTAGATCGAGGACCACGTGTTTCGGATTGAGTGGCGTGGCTGCGTTCCAGGCTGGGCAGGCAACCTGGCAACGACCACACTCTGTGCAAGCATCAAAGTCGAGTAACTGCTTCCATGTGAAGTGGCTCAACGCTCCAACGCCCCATACCTCCTGCTCCTCAATGTTAGGGATCGGCTGGAGCGTGCGCTCCTGCTTGCGGTCATCGCTGACACGGCTGAAGAAGATGTTGAGCGGACTGGTAAAGAGATGCATCAACGGCGTATACGGAATAGCCGCGATGAAGAGACCGACGAAAACGCCGTGCACGATCCACGTGAAGAGATGAATATCACGGATTGCGCTCTCGCTCAGCCCCATAATAAGAAATGTCTGGCCGGTCAACCACCCTACCGGTGAGTAGAGTTGCCACCACGGCTGCCACACAGCCAGGCGTAGCCCCTCGATGACGAACCCTGTCACGTTGATCAGGATGAGACTACTCAGCGTGAAGGCCCAACCCCAGTCGTACGAAAGCTTGACCGAGCCCCGGACGTAGCGACGGTACCAGGCCATGCCGAGGCCGACGAGGAAGAGCAAGCCGAAGATATCTAACGAGAATTCGTAGAAAAGATAAAACTCGGAGCGCAGCAGCTTGAGCCCAAAGGGCTCCATAAAATCGGCATCAACCGTCGCCAATACCGTACCCAGGAAGAGCACCAGGAATGCCCAGAAGATGAAGATGTGCATGAAGCCGCCCCAGCTCTGCCGTGCAGTACGCAACTGGCCGAGCACGTGGACGAAGACACGTCCGACGCGCTGCGGTAGGTGATCCAGGCGGCGCAGCGGCTTGCCCTGGAGGTAGAGCCCCATGCGCCGAAAGAGACCATACAGCAGGGCCAATGTTGCCATCGCCATGCCGACATACAGCGCGATCTTGACGGCTTCCGGTACGTTCCAGAAGTTATCGCGGAACGGTTCTTCCACCTCTTGCAAGGAAGGGGCATGTAATGCTATGAAATCCCAGAATGGTGTAAACACCGGTGCTGTCCTTTCCGGGCGTAGGGGGTTGGAAAAGTAGTTCTGATTTTAGCAGGCAGGTGCAGGGAAGAGAAGCCGAATGTTATTATGTAAGAAGCACGCGATCGATCGCCATAGCGGAAAAGAGGAGGAAAAGGTAGAGGAGCGAGTACTTGTAGAGCGCGAGCGCCGCCTGATTGCTCGGGCGTCGGTAAAGATGCAGGGCCTCCCAGAGGAACTTGGCGTTAAGCAGGAGTGCGATCGCCAGGTAGAGGAAGCCCATCAAGCGTAGCGGGACCAGGATGATGGTAAGCCCGATCATCAGCAGCGAGTAGAGCACGATCTGAAGATGCGTTTCCCTCTCGCCTCGCACAACGGGAAGCATCGGAACTTTCGCCCGAGCGTAGTCTTCCCTGCGCATCAACGCAAGCGCCCAGAAGTGCGGCGGCGTCCAGTAAAAAATGATGGCGAAGAGGTAGAGGGCCCCAATAGAGAGCTCTCCGGCAACCGCAGCCCAACCCACAAGTGGTGGAAACGCGCCCGCAGCACCGCCGATAACGATGTTCTGCGTCGAGGTGCGCTTGAGCCACATCGTGTAGATGACCACATAGTACAGGAGGCCAGCCGTAGAGAGCCATGCCGCCAATGGGTTGACCTTGAACCAGAAGAGGAGGAATTGGAGGATACTCAACGCTATGCCGAAGACGAAGGCCTTCCAAGGGGCCATTCGCCCGGATGGGATTGGGCGACGGCTGGTGCGGCCCATGTCTCCATCGATATCACGATCTAGGTAGTGGTTCAGCGCGCCCGCACCGCCCACACTCAAGATACCACC
This sequence comes from Chloroflexota bacterium, assembly GCA_030863245.1. Taxonomy (GTDB): domain Bacteria; phylum Chloroflexota; class Anaerolineae; order Ardenticatenales; family Ardenticatenaceae; genus JALZCF01. The sequence goes on along the minus strand of JALZCF010000051.1, from coordinate 2,011 downwards.
TAGCATCACCCATCCAACTAACGACCAGCCAGGCCACCCCTGTGCCGCGATAAACATGGCGCCGAGCGTGGTTGCTAGCAGTAGGGACGCAACACGGTACTTCATAAGGGCTAGGTAATCATTTAGAGTGACCCGCCACGTAGGTAACGGATGCTTCGCCTTCATCTGCTGGGCAAGCGCCTTGTTGGGTAGCCAGGAGACCGCCCCTACCAAACCCACCAACAAAGACCACAACGTTGCGCTTGCAGCCAACAAGGCACGGGGATCTGCTTCACGGTCCGACCAGAATGGCGAGACAACTAGCATAAGGTACAACACGTAGACAAGGGTACTGACGAGGGTCAAGCGACGTACGAGCGGCTGGTATTGCCGCGCTAGCGCCGAGCGAATCAAGAAGAAGATGACGCCCCCCAGTACGCCAACCGCAAGGGGCTCTGCCATCGATAGCCACGTCGCACCCTCCTCCATCTGTTGAAGGAAGGTTGCCTGAGCGCCGATGTACGAGAGGAGCATCGCGGCGAGGGAAAGCTGGCGGAAAGAAGAATTACCTCGCTGTGGTTCGCCCTCAAATAAGGTGACCACGGCCGCTACAACCAGGAGGCCAATCAGCACTAGACCATTCCCCCACTTCATCGCCAAGGGAGCCACACTGTTGAGTACCCAAAGTCCCAGCGCTCCCGCAACGGCCAGGATAACGATCCGGTCTGCACGAGACCACCAGGCTAGAAGCAACGTGAGGAGAGTAGCGATTCCCCCTAGAGCTAGTAACCAAGGAAAGTGCCAGACGAGTGTCAAGCCTACGAGCGGAACTGCTGCCAAGGCGCTCAGTCCCACCCTGTTACTCTGTAACATGTTAGGGATTTCCTGGTAGGCAGCGATACAGGGCAAAGCGCGTTGCTCTCATGTTACTCTCCGTTGGATACGCTCTTGATGCTTGCACTGAGGTAGGATTCGTTAGCCATATTAACAGACACTGATGGGGCCCGGAGTATAGCACGCTCCCTCTAGGGCGTCAACGAAATCTTGACGAGTTGACTAAACAACCAGTGGGCACTGGGGAATTATAGCAACTCTTCTTCCCTGTTAAAGCGGCGCGGAGGCTGAACTGTCACCCATCATCCATGATATTTGTCATATACGATAGGTCACAGGTCGCGACCTGTGACCTATCGACAAAAAACGCCCGCGAGCCACAATGGCTCACGGGCGCGAGATCGAAACGAAGTGCGGATTTACTTCACCATGGCCTTGAGGGAATGATAAACAGGGAGAGGCTGCCAGCGGTTGTCGACGATGCCCCACTGGGCCTTCTCGGTGCCATCGGCGATGACGCGGAAGTTCAGGTTCCACAGGAAGGCCCCGCCCACAAAGCCGGAGTTCTTCATGTACTGGAAGGCCTGCACCGTCCAGTCCGCCTGGTCCTGGAAGCTGTTGTCGTTGGCGTAGCCATAATCAGGATGGAAGGCGCCACCCGCCGCCCAGCCAAACTCGGTCGCCCACAGCTTCTTGCCGCTGTCACCATAGCGGACCATGATGTTGCGGTAGCCATCCACCGTAGACTTGAAGCTCCACGAGTGGTGCGGCGTGGTGCATGGTCCCGTGAAGGAGGCATTCTTCTGTTGGAGGTAGGAGCAGGCCTGGGTGTGCGTCAGGGTCGGCGGCACGTTGAAGCCGCTGGGATGCATGCCGATCGCATCGGCGTACTGCTTGAGGCCGTTCTGGTACATGCCCTCCAGGTAGGCGAAGTCATCCATCGCCAGCGGCGCGGGCGCGCCGGTCGGCGTCAAGGCCCCCGAGACAACCACCATGCTCGGGCAGGCCGCCTTGATGGCATTGTAGGCTGGCTTGAGCAGCGCCATGTAGGCCGCCGGGCTGATCGGCCGGTTGCCCCACTCGTAGTGCAGGTTCTGCTCGTTCCACACCTCGATCGCCCCCACCCCATTGTTGCAGTAGCGCCCCGCCATCTTGCCCAGGAAGTCGGCAAAGGTCTGCGGGTTCTGCGGCGGACCGG
>JALZCF010000050.1 GCA_030863245.1 Chloroflexota bacterium | reverse complement strand
GCGCACGGTCATGGTGGCACTCGATGAGCATGAGACACACACCCTCCTATACAAAGTGCCCGGTCAGTATCGTGCCCGTGTCGCCGACCTTCTGTTGACTGCGCTTGCCCAAACCCTCACTGAATGGACAGGAAACCAATCACTGTTGGTAGGCCTGGAAGGGCATGGTCGGGAGGAGATCCGGGAAGATGTCGATCTTTCCCGCACGATCGGCTGGTTCACCACCTTCTTCCCCGTGACCTTGACCGTTGATCCAGCGGCATCGGCCGGCGCCGCCCTGAAAATGGTGAAAGAACAGGTGCGCCGGATTCCGCATCGCGGGATGAGCTATGGCCTACTACGCTACCTCTCCCCCGATCCGGAAACGCGACGACAGCTTGCTGCACTGCCTCCGCCGCAGGTGCTCTTCAACTACCTAGGCCAGTCGGAGATATTCGGGCGCTCATCCGCTGGTTTCCAGCGGACAGAAGGGCTGGTGGGTCTGAGCCGCCATCCCCGGAATCGGCGGCTCTTCTTGCTCGAAATCAATGCCCAAGTTGTCGCCGGGCGCCTGCAAATTGCGTGGGCCTACAGCGAAAACCTCCACCACGACGATACGATTCGATGGCTGGCGGAACGCTATCATGATCGATTGCGCCTGCTGATCGATCACTGTCTCTCTATCCACACATATGGCTACACACCCTCAGATTTTCCATTGTCGGACCTCGGCCAGAGCGAACTGGATGGTGTGATCGCACAGGCGCTGAACATAGCGCGCATCGGCAACGGCAGAACCGGTGCAAGCCTGATCGACGATCTCTATCCACTCTCGCCCATGCAGGAACTCATGTTGTTGCACGCGGTCTCCACGCCCCACCGGGACACACTATCGACACAGATCCGCTACAGGTTGGAAGGCAATGTGAATGTGGATGCCCTCCAGCATGCCTGGCAGGCCCTTGTTGATCGCCACCCAGCCCTGCGCACCGGCTTTCTCTGGGAACACCTCCGCGCCCCTCTACAGATCGTCTATCGGCACGTCCAATTGCCGTTCGTACGTCACGACCTACGCAATTTGCCACCCGAGGCGCGGCAGGCAAAGCTGGAAACCATTCGCCAGGAGGATCGAGAGCAGCGGTTCAACCCATCGATGCCTCCTTTGATGCGCATCACTCTGATTCGGCTTGCAGAAGATCGCTATGAGCTGTTGTGGAGCAGCCATCACCTGATTCTCGACCGCTGGTGTATCGACATTGTCATGCGAGACGTGACGGAAACCCTGGCAACCGGCGACCGCGACCAGGACAGCGAGAGGCCGCCGGCCCCCTCCTTCCGAAACTACATTGCCTGGCTCCAGCAGCAGGATCAGGTAGCAGCCGAGCAATTCTGGCGAACAAAGCTCGCCGGATTTGTCGGTCCGACCAAACTGGTGCCAGATCCACCCGTCGATCCAGGCCAAGCCGCCCCACAACAGTACAGGGAAAGCCAGATACCCATCCCGGCATCCACATTCGTAGAAATGCGCCGTTTCGCCCGCCAACATCACCTGACCCTGAACACCTTGCTCCAGGCCGCCTGGGCACTTCTGCTCAGCCGCTACAGCGGCGAGCGAGATGTTTCCTTCGGCGTTGCCGTCTCCGGGCGCCCGGCGGCACTGGCAGGGATCGAGTCGATGATGGGATCCTTTGTCAACAACCTGCCGGTGCGCATCCCAGTCACGGGCGCGGACATGCTGACGTGGCTCAAGACGATCCAGCAGCAGATGGGCGAGCTGCGCCAATATGAACATTCCTCGCTCGTGCGGATCCAGGAATGGAGCGGCGTCGCCCAGAGAACGTCCCTCTTCGAGAGCCTGCTCATCCACCAAGCGCACAGTGGCGCCACAACAGAGTGGGCTGGCACTATGAAAATTCACAGTCTACCAGGTCACGTGCGCACCAACTATCCCCTGACGGTTCTGGCGAGCGAAGCTAGCGACGAACTGTCGCTGTCGCTCATCTACGACACCCACCTCTTTGCTCCTGATACCACGGCCCGCATGGGGGAGTCCCTGGCGGCAACTCTGGAAGAGATCGTGGCCCAGCCGGCTCTCCCCCCGTCCCAACTCGCCACTCTCGCTGACGCGGGATCGCAGGTAGGGGCAGAATTTCCTGTTGGTGGTGCCGATCCGCACCGGCGCAAGGCCGCTCCTATCCGGGCATTTGGTCGCAAACAAAAAACGTATATAGCGCCCAAAGATATTCTCGAGCACCAATTGGTGAAAATATGGGAGATGATCCTGGAGACCGAGCCCATCGGGGTCCAGGATAACTTCTTCCAACTGGGCGGACATTCCCTGCTGGCGATTCGCCTCTTTGCCCATTTGGAAGACACGTTTGGTACAAAGCTTCCGGCCACCGTTCTCTCGCAAGCGGCAACCATCGAAGATCTGGCCGAGGTCATGCGCCGGGAGGACGCTGCCTCTCTGAAACCGGTGGTCACCTTTCAGGCCAGGGGCGCGGGCCGGCCCCTCTTCTATATCTCGCCGCCAGGCGAAGCCATGCTAAGTTATGCCTATTTCGTCCACCACCTAGGTGTGGACCGGCCTATTTATGGTCTGCAACCACTAGGATTGTACGGCGAGCACGCTCCCTATACCCGAACCGAAGAGATGGCTGCCCACTTCATCCGCGAGATCCGCACCATCCAGCCTGAAGGGCCATATTTGCTCACGGGCACCTGTTTTGGCGGCATGGTCGCCGTGGAAGTGGCCCGTCAATTGCAGGCTGAGGGGCGACAGGTCGTCTTTCTCGGCCTGCTCGATACGCCCTTCCCAAATCCGACCCTCTCCTCAAAGATTATGTGGCAGTTGCATAGTTTGAGGGCTCTCGAACCGAAGGAGAGACTCGGTTATATACTGGAGCGCATCAAAAGAAGAACGGCGAGGATGGTTGGGGCGTTCTACCTCAAACGGAAGCGCGCCCTTCCCGAGGGCCTACGCGATCTCTATGCACGCGGTGGCGTAGCGCAGGCTGCCAATAGCTACATCCCCCAGCACTATCAGGGAAGGATCACTCTTTTCCGAGCTGAAGGGGCCATTGATCAATCCGATGCTGACAGCGTTGCCTGGGGATGGAATCAAGTTGCAACCAACGGGGTAGATGTGCATCTGGTGCCGGGCGAGCACGGCACCATGATGTCGGAGCCCCATGTGCACGTTCTTGTCGAAAAATTCAGAGCTTCTCTGGCGCAGCTTCAAATTGAGTAGGAGCTAGACAGTTGCCATTGAGTGCGAAGCGTACCGAGACTCCATTGCGCAACTTCTACGGAGGGGGAAAGCGAGACAGAAAAGGGCTATTCATGACATTGCTACACCGTTGTTTACTCTAATGAAATAATGAAATCACCTCTGATTCTTGTCAGCAATCGCATTGCTCAGAACTATCCCGATTGCTTCTCACAGGTGAACGACCAGATACCGCGTCAGGATTACTGGGAAATTGCACGGAGACTCGGCGGGACTCTAATCGGTTACGATTCCATAGATGCCGCCTGGTATCGCTGGATGCGCCGGCTTGAAACCCTCACCAAGTTCGATTTGATCGAGGCAGCGATTGCGTTCAATCGACGCGCCCAGAACAACATAATCCTCTCTACCTCGGAAAAGATGGCACTGCCTCTGTCTATGCTCTCTGCTCTCTCGGGGCACGAACTTTCCCATGTTACCATCGCCCATAAACTCTCCTCTTCTTTAAAGGCGCAACTTTTTCACGTCTGGCAGCTCCACACAACATTTTCTCGGGTTATCACACTTTGCCGAGCTCAGGCTTACTATGCGGTCAACCAACTGAGTATATCGGCAACAAAGGTGGATTGCATCTACCACAATGTGGATCAGCACTTCTTCCGGCCGCTCAAACGCGATGAAGACAAGTACATTTTGGCCGTCGGACGCGAACAGCGAGACTACGGGACACTGCTAAAAGCTCTATTCGGAACCAACCTCAGGTTGGTCGTCGTCACATCCAGTCCCTGGTCATCGAACGGCTTACACATCCGCTCAACGGAGGGAGTCACGATGCTGGACCGCATCTCCTATCAAGCACTGAGAGATCTGTATGCCGGCGCCCGTCTGGTCGTTCTCCCTCTACATGACGTGGACTATGCAGCAGGAAGTACAACGCTCTTAGAGGCGATGGCCATGGGTAAGCCCGTCATCGCAAGCCGCAGTCGCGGGATCCTTGAATATATCGAGGATGGCCAGACAGGTCTCTACGTCAACCCGCAGGACCCTGACGAATTGCGCGAGACAATCCTATCGTTCTGGGATCGATCTTACCGCCGCACTGCGCTGGGCACCAATGCGCGCCAGGCAGTTGAAGAACAGATGAGCCTCGAGCGATACGTTGATAGAGTAACGGCAATCGTCGAAGAAGCGATCGTGGCGGGATGAGAGAGGAGATAACGTGGCCATCATACTCACAGGTCATCACCGCTCGGGCACGTCCATCCTGGCGTTGCTGTGCAATAGTCATCCCGATATGACAATTACGAACGAGTTTGGCAATTTCCTTGCGCTTGGTGAACCGACTGCCACCTACTCGCGCTTTATGCTGGCCCACTGGTGGAACAAGCGCAACGTTCCCTTTGCTCTGTCACAACGCTACACCAACCGAATCCGGGGGATGTATATGCTCCAAAACCTGATCTTCATCACTCGCTACCTCTATGCCGTCAGGCGCCAAGGAAAAGCTCGCGTCGCCGCATCGACGGTCGATGCGGCGCTTCGCTCTCTGGCGCCTCACAAGCGGGTTGTCGGTGACAAACATCCTGATTATGCGTTCAAGCTCGACCAGTTTGCGAACGTGGACGCAGTGCGTTGCTTATTTATCTACCGAGATCCACGCGATCTGGCCAGTTCAG
>JALZCF010000033.1 GCA_030863245.1 Chloroflexota bacterium | reverse complement strand
GCTCCCATAGCTCCTCGTAGGTACCATGGGAGCTGTAGGAGCGGTAGGAGCTTCCAACTTTACCGCTCTTGAACGTCAAACCTCAGACAAAAGCCCTCGTTGCTCAGCTGCTATTACTCAGCGATGGCACCACTTTGTAGCCCAACGCGTGGCGGAAGGTTGGGCATGCCAGGGCTGGGCTCCCAATCGGAATGCCAGGCACCGTTGGCGTCGCGGTTGTAGCTGGCATCCTGCTGCAGGAGCGGGTATGTGTCTACCTCTACCACCTCGCGCTCGGGCGTCAGTAGGGTCAACGAGCCGCCCCCATCGCTCAGCGTCATCCTGCTCTGCGTGCCACGTACCAGATGATAGGCAGTTGGCTGTAACAGCGTTCCCGCCGGGAAGCGGTAGAAACGGTTACCGACGCCGGCATGGATCGTCCAACCGCTTAAGTCTACGGGTGCCGTACCTGGGTGGAAGGTATTGATCTCGGTTATTTTCGGGTTCCCCTCTCCATTCTCTAATCTCCGCCCTCCATCGGCTCTGGGTGAATGACGATGTGCCCGAGAGTGGGGATGGCGTCGCGGAGGCGGCGCTCGAGGGTGTCAGTGGCGTCGTGGACTTGTTGGAGGTTGGAGTCGGGGTGGAAGGTACAGTGGAGGGAGACATGGAATTCTCCTCCGGCTTGCTGCACTGTGATGTCGTGGCAGTCATGGATCTCGTGCATCTCGTCGGCGACTTGCTGTACGAGGTGGATGAGGCTTGCCGCGCGCCGCGTCACGTCGGGCCCCTCTGCCACGTGCTCGCTTGCCGGCTCGATGTGGGAGATGGCACCATCTAGTTCGGGTAGCTCCTGCACGATCTGCTGCTCGAACCAATCGACAAGCGCGTGCGCCTCTTTGAGGGTAAGGTCGGGCTCAAGCTCGACGTGCAGGTGCGCCACGACACGACCGGCTACGTCGTGCAGGGTGATGTGGTGGATGGAGAGGCCCTCCCGCTGGGCGATGGCGTGAATGGCGTGTACTAGGCTCTCGCCCTTCGGTTGCACGGGATCCACGTGAACGACCACATCCACACGTGGCAGCAACTCGTGAACCGCTTGCTCCACAGCCGTCGCGATGGCGTGGCTCTCCTCAAAGCTGTTCGCCCGCGCCACGCCGATGTGCATATCCACGAAGCTATGCGCGCCAACCTGGCGCGTGCGAATGCCATGAACCCGCTCGACCCCCGCCACCGTGCTCGCCACATCGGCTATATCATCCGTCAGCTCGAGAGAACGGTCGAGGAGCACGTCCATTGCATGTCGCATGAGATCCAGCGTCATGCGCACCAGCACGACCACCACGATCAGGGCAGCCGCCGCGTCGGCGCGTGCCAGCAGCGGCATGTCGAGGCGCCCGCCCAGCCACACGCCAACCAGTCCCACGAGCACCGCGCCGCCTGTGAAGATGTCGGTGTAAAAGTGGAGGGCGTCGGCCTCCAGTGCCTGGCTCCCATGTTCGGCCGCCGCACGGTGGAGCGATCGCACGCGCGCGAGGCTCACCCCAACGGAGACAAACATCACGCCGAACGCCCAGATCGACGACTCGACGGGGGACGGATCACCGAAGAGACGGCGCAGGGCCTCCCAGCTGATCCAGGCGCCGGTGAGGAGCACGATGATGCCCTGCACGAACGCACCCAGGTTTTCCGCCTTGCCATGCCCGTAATGATGGCTCTCATCTGCAGGCCGATCGGCATAGCGCACGGCCCCCAGGGTGATCAGGCTCGCAAGCACGTCCAGCGCGCTGTTCGTCGCCTCCGCGAGGATCCCCAACGAGCCGCTGAGCGCCCCGACTACCAGTTTCAGCATCATCAAGAAAAACGCCGCCGCTACCGATGTAAGGGCCTCACGTGACTTTTCGTACTCTCGTACCATAACGCTGCTTAATTGACGAAGATGGATTCCTGGAGCAGTGGATGGCCGCGCGCAGTGAGCAAGAACTGAAAGAGACGCTGCTGAGTCACGAGATGTACGACGAGTACAAAAACTAATCCCAGATCTGCAGCTCGACCACGACGAAGCGACGCGCTGGAGCGGTCAGCACTTCAGGAGCTACCCAGGGCGATTTAGATAGCGTGGAGGAGGCGTGTCACGCCCTCCACGCCGGGCGGGGACAGAACGAAGTCAGAAGAAGAAGCCGAGAAGCCAGTACAGTAGGATGAAGAGCAGGATGGTGCCAATAATCCCACCCCCGAGCTTACTTGCCCCCCAACCTGCGAGACAGCCGCGTCCCAGATTACGCATGGTACCTCCCTCACTTTCCCTTCTAGAGAAACCGGTGAAACGGTAGCAGTCCTACCATAGGAGCGGCACACGCAAGGAGCGTGCCATCAGCGGAAGGAGGAAGGAGGAAGGAGGAAGGATGAAAACGACAAGGAGGAAGAATGAAAGGACCGAGAATGGAACACCACACGGGCCTACGCACATAGCGTGCTCGTGGTCGGCAAACCAGAGCCGGTAGGCCTGCATGAGATCGTGGTTGGAGCGCGCACTATTCTCTAGTGTTGACCTCTGTCTGCTCAATGCCCGTCTCCTTTTCTCTTCTCTTCCTTAAATAGGCACGTTTCCATTCCTCAGCACGTCGATGCGCTTCTTCCACAACGGCTACCGGATTGATTGTCTCTATCTCTACCTCGAAGAGCTCCGCCTTTGCTGTGGCGTCCACGCGGTACGTGCGATCCGCCCGATCCCGCCTGAGATAGCCCGCATCCATCAAGAAGCGGCGCAGCGTGACGTAATCTAATTCGATGGTCCGTCCCACCAGATTGGACCACTCGATGAGCTGCACATTCACTGCCTGCTCGGTATAAGTCCGCTCCCTCTCCAATAGTAAAGTGATGCTTTTCAAGAGAATATGCTGGTCCCGCGGCTTGCGCGGCCAGCTACGGCCTCCTCCGCGCATACATAGCACGTCAAGACGTTCCTTGAATTCCGCTATGCTTATCTTGGACATATGCTTGTTCCGCAGCCCCTCGACGTGAGCCAGGAAATTGTGGCTGGAGTCCGTCTCCGCCCATAAAATCTAGGCTCGTAACGGGAACGTCAACTTGGGCGGCTCCGCGCTGACGCGCACCCGTTCGGCAGCCGCTAAGCCCTCGCGGGCGTACGCCATCACCTCTTGCTCTACCACGTAGGTGGTGCGCCCGGCGGCCGCATGAAAGATCTCATCCCACGACTCCGCACCCTCTGTAATCTGCTCGATGATCTCACCAATGGCCGTCTCGCCCTCCGTTCGGTGCAAGTAATCCACCAGGAGCCACATTCCCACTCGCTCGGGACCAGGATCGAGGAGGGTAGCCTGAGTGTGGTCGGGGATCACGCTGTAGAGCGGGGAGCGCCATTCCGCCGGCACTTGTTCCCGCCAGCGTGCGCGCACTCGCTCCTGCGACTCGTCCGACATCGCCCACTGGTAGGCAGCCACGTCGCGCGCGGCCGCGAGCATGAGGCGCGTAGTGGGCGGCGAGATCCGCTGCGGCCCGCTCACGCTCACGCGGTTCCACAGCTGCTCCGCGAGGGCGTAGCGCACGGCACTGGCGCCATCCACGCCCACCAGAGTCGGCGCAAGAAGTGGGGAGTTGAGTGTGATCTGCAGGTCCGGCGTCACCACCGTCGGGTCCAGTTTCTGCTCCGCCAGCTCGCCCACCGGATTGGTGCGTGAGGCGCTCCCTCCTGCTTCGGCGACAGCCTCACGCGGCGGCACAAAGAGGGCAACCCGCTCGCGCTCCTCCACCTCCACCGCAGGTCCCAACTCCTGCGGCACAATGTCAATCGTACGCGGTGCCAACCGCGGGTTCCACCGCCGTACTGCGTCAAGCAAAGCAGGCAGTTCTGCGGCCAGGTGCTCCGCGAATGCCTCATCCCGCTCACGGTAGCGGATGAGGACGCCGTCGCGGCTGCGTGTCACCGCCGGCGCGCCCCATAGGCCAGCCAGCTCCGGCAATGGCGCGCGCCGCCACTGCCCGCGGTAGAGGTGGTAGTGGCGGAGTTGTGCTTGCTCATCCACCCGCACCTCTACCAGCGCCCGCTCCCCCGCTTCATCCAACTCCACCGCCAAGACCTCCACCGCGATGGGTCGGGCCTTGACGGCATCATCGAAGGTGCGGCGATAGGCTTGCTCCCATTCCTCGCTCACGCTCGGCGCCAGCAGCCTCCCCACCTCATCGCGCAGCCCGAAGAGCCGCGCCCGCTCCTCATCTTCGATGGCGTCTTGCAGGTCGGCGCGCATCGTCTCCCATTGCTCGCCCACGCGCTGGCGCAGCATAGCCGCACCCGCCGCCCCCAGCACGACCAGCACCACCAGGAGCAGGCTCCACCTGCCGAGACGGCGTCTATGCGGCGCCTCCTCCTCACCAGACAGCCCGTCCCACGTCTCCCGCTCCTTAGTAACCTGCCAGTCAAACATGGATTACGCTCAATGGATTCCTGGAGATGATAGAAGGAGACCATGACCGGGGCACAAGGTAAGCTTCGCTCTCCTCACCACGCACTAGCATCAACATGGCCAGCAGGTCGCTGCTCTCGTCGCCCCGCTGGCGGCGCGAGGTGCCTCTCTCGACTAACGACGTCTCCGAATCCAGCGAATGGGCGTGCCCAAATAGTAGAAGACGGTGCGCACCCCGGCGTTGTACCAGAGGTTCTTGGCTTCTTTCCACTGGAGTGTAGGATCCAGGCAGACCTTGTGGGCTTGCACCTCGGCCTGCACGCCCAAGTGCGCGGCGAGGGCGGTGAGGACGTGGGTCCAGGTCTTGTCCTGCTGCTCGGAACTGCCCAGATAGCGATGCCAGATCTCATAGATGGGGTCGGTGGTACGAGTCATCGTCTGTATCTGGGCCACCGTGTACCCGTCCTCTTCGTAGGTGCTGAAGGTGTTCCAGCCCGATTCGGGATGGCCCTCCGGCGTCATGACCGTGAAGGAGTGCTCGTCGGCGTAGAGCACCATCACCCCCGTAGCGACCGGCAGCAGGCTCGGTAAGCCGCGAAACGCGGGCACAGTGGCGTCGATGAAGACGACCTCGCCCGGTTGGATGCCCGCCATGGAGGGATAGAAGTGATTCTCGGCGGGCTGGAAGTGGGGGAAGTTGGCCTTCCAGACCTCCATCACTTCGGCGGGCGTCATCTCCAACCCCGTCAGCCGAACACGGAAGGTCTTGACCCATAACGGGCCGAAGCCCTGCAGGGGACTCACCACCTGCCGCCCCGCCACGTTCAGATTGATCGCCCCGGTCGGCACGTCAACGACGCTCAACTTGGAGATGGGCTGCGCCCAGGAAGCCACGTCACGTGGGACGGCTTGCTTGGCTTTGTCAGATGAGATGGTCATGCTTTCCTCGCTGCTCTTTGGATGCTTTCGTTCAGATAAGTCTATTCTAACGCGCGAGCGTCTTGAAAACGTCACAAAATGCGTCTCGAGCCGGCCGGTTTGAGTTGATTGATGGAAGTTCTGAATAGATCGTACGGAGAGCTGCTATCCTCGCCAGCATTCATCGCCAACTGCAGACTCTCAGCGTTGTATGATTGGCGAAGATATTGTAGTTAATAATAGCAGTTTTCCTAGCTCTACCACGCTCCTCACGAGCGAGTCAGGGCCGGCGCGCCCTAAAGGCGCGTATATGTAAAAAATGCAAAATTCACAGCCCGCAGCCCCCACACGAAGCGGATTCGGGATTGACTTACCGTGCGCCCCTACCTACACTACATCTATACAAGTGAAGAGATGGAGTGAGTGGCGAGGAGCGATAGAGTCATGACTGGTTTTGCGAGTCTTCCCATATGGCAAGAAGCGGATCTCTCCGGGCAGCTCCCCTGGTATCGTCAGGTAGCGACCAACCGGATGCCCGCCAAGTTCCGTATGGCGCGGCACATTCCGGTGGGGTTGCCGCTAGAAGATGCCCCGGAAGAGGCTCTCTGGCACATCCTGGAGGAAAAGACGCTCGACTTTCTCGCTCTTTGGGAACGGGTCCGCCGTGGCGTCGGCGAGCTGCCGACTTCCCCCGAACCGTACCCCAACCTGGTCGACCTGTGTCATGAGCTGAGCCAGCGAATGCTGCGCCACTGCAACTTCTGCCGTTGGAATTGTGAGGTGGATCGCAGCCAGGGCAGCAAGTTTGGAACCTGCAAGCTGGCCGAGGAGACCCGCGTCTCCAGCTACTTCCATCATCCAGGCGAGGAGCTGATCTACCGGGGGCAGAGAGGCTCGGGCACCATCTTCTTCACCTCCTGCAACATGCGCTGCGCCTTCTGCCAGAATGGCGACATCAGCACCGACAAAGACAATGGGGCACAGGTCTCGCCGCGCACGCTCGCGACCATGGCCTGGCTCCTGCGCATGGAAGGATGCCATAACATCAACTGGGTCGGCGGCGAGGTCACCATCCACCTGCACACCATCATAGAAGCCATCTCCCTCCTCGGCGACCTCGAGCCAACGAAAGAGGATCTGCGTGCCGCGCTTCCCATAAAGAGCGATTACTTCTTCGACCGCTACCGGCGCAACCCCAAGAACGGCCTCTACGCGGCCGCCTTCAACGCGCCGATGCTCTGGAACAGCAACTTCTTCATGTCCGATCCGACCATGAAGATCCTCCGCGTGCTCATGGACGTCTGGCTGCCGGATTTCAAGTTTGGCCCAGGGCGCTGTGCCATCACCCTCTCCAGAACACCCTGGTACTGGGAAACCGTGACGACCAACCTCAAGATGATCTACGACTGGGGAGAGGACTTTACGATCCGCCATCTGATCATGCCCAACCACGTCGAGTGCTGCACCCGTCCCGTTCTGGAGTGGATCGCCGAGACCATGCCCGACGTGCCGGTCAACATCATGGACCAGTACCACCCGGATAACTTCTGCGACCCGTCCAGCGCCAAGTACAACGACAAGTACGACGAGATCGCGCGCCGCCCGACCTCCCACGAGATTCGCCAGGCCTTCCGTTACGGTAAGGAGCTCGGGATTCGGTTTGAGTCGCTCAGCTATGAGAAGAACAGTACTGGCCTGCGGTTGTGAGATTGGAGACTGGAGACTGGAGAGCAGTGGGTAAGGTCTTTGTCCCCTCTCATCGTCGCGCGTCTGCGAACCATGCCACTGCCTCACCTGCAATCTCTGGGGGGACGGCGTGGCCGCCATCGAACTCGCGGTAGAGTACGTTGTAGCCGGCTCGTTCTAGTTGGGGTACGATGCGGCGGCTGCAGCGTTGGATGGGAAGTACGGTGTCGTGGATGCCGTGGGAGATGAAGATTTGCGGGTTGCCGCGTTGCGCGGCAGGTGCCATGAATCCTGGCGAGAAGGCGAGGATGTGTGTGAACAGGTCGCCGTTGGTGATTCCGAGTGAGAGAGCGTACGAGGCGCCGTCGGAGAAGCCACCGACCGCAATGCGGGCTGGATCGATTGCGTAGCGATCGAATACACGTCCCAGGGCTTGATCGATAAGCCCAACGTCTGGACCATACCTATCGACGATGACATCCCAGGTCGATGCACGGGAGGCCGGCGCGAGTATAACCAGTCCCGTTTGATCAGCTAAGTGCTGAAGCAGCGAGATGCCATGTTGGGCGTGGCCACCCGCTCCGTGAAACATCACGACCAATGGGACAGGCCTTTCGACGCGGTAACTCTGGGGCACATAGAGGTAACTATCGCGTTCGGCATCAACTCCCAACGGCAACAGGCCTGGGCCGGCGGGCACCGTCATCTCCCCGGGGCGTGCTCTGAGATATCCAATATCGCTCATTCTTCCATTCTTCTTTCGTAGGGATACAACCAAGTTACTGTCTGGAGGGATCCTGCAAGATCGAATCCATGGTGATGCTATAGCCGATCTGCGTACTACTGCGCGCGCAGTCCTTCGACCTTATGGATGAATACAGACGGAGGCAGAACGAAGCGCGCTTCGACATGCATGGTGTCTGGGAGCAATTGCTCGCTCGGCAGCCTCTTCGAAGCTAGGACAGCGTGGTAGGGCACCTCGTTTACGGTGACTGGGGTGCGATGGGGGTGACAGGGGGTTTCGTGCCGCCAAGGTAGGCTTCTTGAACTCGCTTGTCGCTCAGGAGGTCGTCTGCCTCGCCGCTGAGAGCTACCTCGCCGGTTTCCAAGACGTATCCCCGATCTGCGAGGCGGAGTGCGGCGCGGGCGTTTTGTTCTACGAGGAGGATTGTCATTCCCTCCTCCCGCAGGTCAGCGATGACGCGGAAGAGGTCTTTCACGATGAGGGGGGCGAGGCCAAGTGAGGGCTCGTCGAAGAGCATTAGCTTAGGGCGGGCCATCATGCCGCGGCCGATGGCGAGCATCTGCTGCTCTCCCCCGCTCATAGTTCCAGCCAGCTGTTTGCGACGCTCCCTCAAGACAGGGAAGATGCTGTATACCCGCTCCAGATCCCGTTCGACGGCCTGCTTCCCGACCCGCCAGTATCGTTGGTAGGCCCCTAACAGGAGGTTGTCGCGTACGGTCATCGTGCCGAATACCTGACGATGTTCCGGTACGTGGCTGATCCCGACTTGAACAATCTCGGCGGGACTGGCATAGGTGATATCTTTGCCCTCGAAGCGGATCTGGCCGGACGCGGGGTGGAGCAGGCCGCTGATGGTCTTGAGTAGTGTTGTCTTGCCGGCCCCGTTGGCACCCACCAGGGCAACGATCTCGCCCTCATCCACATGTAGCGAGACTCCTTTCAGAGCCTGAATACGGCCGTAGTAGGTGCTGACGGATTGAAGTTCCAGTAACATGCAGGCCTCAACCGAAGAGGAGCTGGTCTTCTTCCGAGCCGAGGTAGGCTGTGATCACCCGCTCATCCTGCTGGACGGCCTCCGGTGGGGCATCCGCGATGACGCGCCCGTAATCCAGGACCAGTACCTCATCGACCACGTCCATGACGAGATCCATGTCGTGCTCTACCAGCAGCACGGTGATGCCCTGGTCAAGAATGCGGCGGATGAGCCGGATCAACTCCTGCCCCTCGGTCACATTGAGACCCGCCGCGGGCTCGTCCAACAAGAGAAGTGTTGGCTCCGTTGCAAGGGCGCGGGCGATTTCGAGCCTGCGCTGAAGACCAAAGGGTAGATCCGTGGCGTTGCCGTGCGCCCGCTTTGCCAGGCCGACCATCTCCAGAAGAGCCATCGCACGTTCACGGATGATGCTTTCCTCCCGGCGGGCGAGCGGCAGCCGAAGGGCCGCGGCCCAGAAACCGGTCCTGGTGCGCGCATGCCGACCCACCATCACGTTCTCCAGAACCGTCATGTTGTCGAACAGCTTGATGTTCTGGAAGGTACGAGTGATGCCCAGCTCAGCAATATCGCTCGGCTTCAGGCCGATGATACTCTTGCCCTTGAAAAGGATGTCACCGCTCGTGACCTCGTACAGACCCATGATAAGATTGTATAGCGTGGTTTTGCCCGCACCGTTGGGACCGATGATCCCCTTGATCTGGCCAGGCATCACCTGAGTCGAAACGTGATCGACTGCCAGCAGGCCACCAAAACGCTTGGTGACCTCGACCAGTTCGAGGATGGGACGGCCATCGTTAGTCGCCACCAGGACCCTCCGTTGTGGCGGGCAGCGAAGCCAGCTCGGACCCCAACCATTGCTTCAAGCTGCCGATCAATCCCTCGGGTGCAAAGACCATAATTAGAACAAGGATGAGACCGAACATCACGACCTCATGTTCGCCGCTCGCCCCCTCATAGATAAGGTGCAGGCGCGTGCGGAGCAGCTCGTGGATGATGAAAATCATCGCAACCCCGAAGGGCGCACCCCATACCGAGGCCATGCCGCCCACTGCTGCCATTACCACCAGCTCCAGTGAAGCGATAAAGTCGAAGGTGGCGGGCGAGACAGCCACCTGGAAATGGGCATACAAACTGCCTGCGAGGCTGGCGTACATTGCACTCAGCGCAAAGACTTTTGTCTTGAATTCTGCGGTATCGATGCCTACCGTCTCAGCCGCAAGGTCGCTGCTGTGGATGGCACGCAGGGCACGACCCGCGCGGGAGTTCACGATGTTCAACGCCAGAACGATCCCGGCAATCGCGACTCCCCACACCAGGAAGTAGTAGCGGGTGATCGGCCAGATCTCCCACGCGCCGATCCGGAGACGCGGGATGCCCGCAATCCCATCCGAGCCACCGGTCAAGCTGAGCGTGCTCGGGCTAATGCCAAAGTTCTCGCGGAACAGGATCGCGATCATGATGCCGAGGCCGAGGGTTGCCATCGCAAGATAGTGCCCCTTCAAGCGCAGGATGGGGCGACCAATCAGGTAGGCAAAAGCCCCTGTCAGTAACATACCCAAAACGATCAAGAGCCAGGGCCACCACCAAGCCCGAGCAATTGCCGCGGGAATATCCAGGACATCCGCGCGCGCCGTCAGGATCGCCGAGAAGTAGGCCCCCATGCCATAGAAAGCCGCCTGCCCCAACGATGCCTGCCCCGCGTAGCCCATCAACATGTTCAATCCCACCACCACAATGGTCAGAATGCCAATGCGCACGATGGTATTAAAGGTGACAATTCCACCTGTCAGGCTAGAGAACGCACCCCGCGTGCTCATCTCGAACCAACCGATGAATAGGATGGTGAGGGTCAGAATGAAGACGGCGCTCAGATTAGGATGTTCGAGGAGAAACCTCTTCATGTTAGGCTGTTGCATGTTGCATATTGCATGTTGCATGTTGCGTGGTGCGTGGTGCGTGGTGCGAGTTCATGTTATACGAGTTTGTAGGGTGAAGCCGTCGCAAATAAGCACAAGGAGTCGCAGCACGTCCGTCAGCGCACGCTCCCCCTCGCACAATGACATGTGTACTACGCGTCGTTTGCGTTTTACGTTTCACGTTTACGTACTTCCTCGATGCAACATGCAACATGCAACATATCCTACACTTTCTCCGTCTCCCTCGTTTCCGTCAGGATGCCTTGTGGACGGTAGATCAGGATCAGGATCAGGATGATGAAGGCGAAGATGTCTTTCAGGCCGGATTTGGTTACGCCGGCGACGACGTTCTCGACCACGCCTAGTAGAATGCCGCCGATGACTGCGGCGGGTGCGCTGACGAGGCCGCCGACGATGGCGGCCACGAAGCCCTTCAGCCCGAGCTGCAGTCCCATGTCGTAGAGCGGCGAGGTGACGGGCGCGAGCACGATGCCGCCGATGGCGCCGAGGGCTGCGGCGATGGCGAAGGCGAGCATGGACATGCGGTTGGTGCGGATCCCCATGAGGCGCGCCGCCTCTCGGTTGACCGCGCAGGCGCGGAAGGCTTTACCAAGAAGCGTGCGGTCAAAGAACCACGCCAGGGCGGCCAATGTCACGATCGTCGTCCCCCAGATCCAGAAGCTCTGCGCCTTGACCACGATGCCGAATGGTCGAAAGGTGGGGTCGCGCGCCGCGTCAGTGAAGAAGGTCGAGAAGGCAGGAAGGCGCAGCGCGCCAGTGCCCCAGATCATCAGTGCGATGCCCTGCAGTACGATGTACACGCCCACAGTGATAATGATCAACGTCAGCGGCGACGCATCGCGGGCCGGGTAGATAACAAGGCGTTCCACCAGCACGCCCACGAGAGTCGTAATCAGGATGGCTGCGAGGATAGCCACGACGAGATTCACGGCGGGCGAGAAGGCCAGGAGCTCACGTCCGAACAGGTCCGCCGTGATCATCGCCCCGAGCATCACAAAGGCACCCTGCGCGAAATTGATGATCCCGGTCACATTATAGATCACCACAAAGCCAAGCGCGATCAGCGCGTAGATCGTGCCGCCCCGGATGCCATCCAAAGTCAACTGACCATACTGCTGCAGCCCGAAATTCTTCTGCGCGCCCAACAGATATATCGTGCCCATCAACACAATGAGCACGAAGACAGAAATAACGCGTCTAGCCGTCGGGTTTAGTACCATCTCGTTGAGACTGGAGACTAGAGACTAGAGGCTAGAGATTGGATAATGGAAAATGGAAAATGGAGATCGGAACATCCTTGAAGACGTTTCCCCTGTCCCCTGTTCCCTTTCCATTCTCCGCTTTCCCTTTTCCATTCCGCACTCCGCACTCCGCACTCCCCATTCTCCAGTCTCCAGTCCCCCTCTACCCCTTACTCGCCCCACTCCTCCGGTGGGAAGAAGGTGAAGTCGCCGTCTTCTACTCGTGTCATGGTGAGGGCGGTTGTGTAGTCCTTCACCCCGAGGTGGTCGTCGGGTTCAAGGGTGAAGACGCCGCCGGTGCCGGGCCACTCGTTGACCTCGCTCTCCAATGCATCCCGTATCGCCGCGCGACGCTCCTCCAGCGTCATGTCACCTTCAAGGCTTTCCATCGCCATGATCGCCCATTGAAGGGCATCGTATGCGTGTCCACCGAAGGCATCTGCGGGCTCGCCCGAGAAGGTCTGATATTCCTGTATGTACTCTTGCAGGACCTCGTACTGCGGGTCATCCTCGGGAATCTCATCCGGCACCAGCAGTTTGGGGCAGGTGACGAGCGCCCCTTCCGTGACGGCCGGATCGAGTGTGAGGAAGGCCTCGTTGCAGATACCACCACTGTGCAATACCGGCACATCCGGCATGAAGTCACGGATAGCGCCCATGACGTTCACCGCGCCGGGCATCAGCGAGCCCACGACGACGGCCTGGCATCCGGAACTCTGTACCGAGGCGATCTGCGGGAACTCTGTATCCGAGCGCTCGAAGGCATCGGAGTAAGCCACCTCAATGCCGGCTTCTTCCATCGCGGCCGTGCCGGTGTTTAGCACATCCTGTCCATAGCCCGTATTCTCGTAGAGGTAACAGACCGAGTCGATCCCTTGATCTTGCAGGTACTGGCTGTGCCAAGCCGCCACGTGGGTATTGATGTGGGGCGTCTTGAAGATCCAGGTGCGCGTCTCGCCCGTTTGCGGGTCCACGATGACCTCCCCCGCCGAGCCCATCGAGATAAACGGCGTCGCGTTTTCCGTCGCAATGGGCACCATCGCCAGCGACTCGCCCGTGGTGCTACCGCCGACGACGATATCGACCTGATCCTCATTGATCAAGCGGCTCATCACGGACGCCGCCGTGTCAGGGTTGGATTCGGTATCGTAGATGACGAACTCCACCGGATGGGTGACGCCGTCGGGCCCCGTGATGCCCGTCTCGCTCAATTGCTCGGCAATCATCTCGGCCGTGAGACGCTCCGGCACGCCCAGCGTTGCCGCGCCGCCCGTTGCGGCAACCGCGATCCCGATCCGGTAGGGCTCACCTGTCATATCCCCTGCCGCCTCTTCCTCGGTCGTCCCTTCCGTCTCGGGCGTCTCGACCTCCTCATCCTCAGGCGTCTCTTCGTCGCCAAGCTCCTCCTCTGCCATCTCCTCGGCAGGCTCTTCCACTTCCTCCTCAGTCGTCTCGGCCGGCTCCTCAACCACCTCCTCGACCGCCTCGTCGACTGCCTCCCCCGCTTCCTCCGGCGCCACGGGTGCTGCGCCGCCGCAGGCCGCAAGCAGGAGGGCAACCAACAGCAGCAGGCTTACCAGTAAACCTCGTTGTCTACAGAGCATTTGTCGCTTCTCCTCCATAATGTGGATTGACTCTACGGTGAATGAGTGTTAGGTCAGAGAATCTTCCCGATAGGCTTTCTCTCCTTTCTACACGTAGCTGCTTACGCCTCTTCCGGAACAAACCATTCGCGCTTCCGATAGACGGTAGCCTGGCTCTGCGCGACGACCGCGCCTGACCCTCGCTCCGTGACGGTGATATCATAGAGGCCAATCGGACCATTCACATCGCGCTCCTGCGCCTCGGCGACCAATTCATCCCCGCTCGCAGCAGAGCGCATGAAGCTGACCGCAACGTTCAAGGCGACCGCCGTCTGGCCGCGTGAGTTGCTGGCAGCCGCGAAAGCGATGTCACCCAGGGAGAAGACAAGCCCGCCATGGGTGATACCGTGGAAGTTCAACATCTCGTCCGTCACGCGCAGGGAGACACGGCTGTACCCCGGAGCCACCTCCTCCACCATCGCCCCAAGGAAAGAGGTGTACGCGTCACTTTGAATTCGTTCGAGGATACGGCCTTGGCGATCCGTCACGTTATGACCTCGCTTTGTCTCGAGAATGGAGACTAGAGATTGGAGATTGGAAAATGGAAATTTCATGGCAGGTAGCAGGTGGCAGGTAGCAGATGGCAATTCCCAGTCTCCAATCTCCATTCCGCACTCCGCATTCCGCACTCCGCACTTGATTCATTCCGCACTCCGCATTCCGCAATCTCCCTTTTCCCCTTTCCCCTTTCTCCTTTCCCTTTTTCCCCTCACCTAACATTGCATTAGGCAAAAAACTCCCTGAGTGAGAAAGCTAACCGCTCCATGGGAACCCTCGGAAAGGGATGGGGGGTGTTGGGTAGGACCTCGAACTCGCCGTTGGGGAGTGCCTGGTAGGTTGCCATGCTCTCCGCAACCCCGGCGGTA
>JALZCF010000007.1 GCA_030863245.1 Chloroflexota bacterium | reverse complement strand
GCCGTACTGCTCTGGCCATCGAACTGTACCGCTGATCGTGCCTTGACGAACAGGCGTTGCTGCATTATCGATTGTCATAGCCGTCCCTCCCAACACCTTTCGCTTTTTCATCGAATCTATCTTTTGGTAACCGATTCAACAGCAAGAAGCTTTCCAGGTGTCACGGCCGCGGTTTATAGCAACATCTTCCGCTGTTGAACGGTCGAACGCTTCCAGGCAAATACCAGCAGCGAGGCGCCGGCAACGAGTCCTACCTCAATGATCCAGCGGAGTAAAGCACTTCCTGCAAGCCCTACCTCACCTGTGACCAGGGCCATCCCAACGATCGAGGCCGCCGGAACCAGTGCCAAGGCAATCATTACCGCCGTGGTGAGAACCGAGCGATTCGTAGCCATAAGCACTGCACCAGCAACACTTGCAGCAGCACTCACAAGCAGGGAGGGAATGGTAATCGTGGTCCAGTAGTTAATGAGAACGCCTTCAGGAAGGTAGGTTGCCTCCCCACCTAGTGGAGGAGTGCCAAGCGCGCGCAGCACAAGGGCCGTCGCTGCCGCACTTGCGGTCATGGCTATGTAGCCTTGAGCCACGTGCAAGACACCGTGCCGCCAAGTTTGGCTCTCGGCGACTACCCCTAGAGCCACTCGGAGGATCGGCAAGAACCCCGGCGCAATGGCCATCGCTGCAATAACAAGGTGTAGCGCGTTGGTGGCAAGCCCTACAGCTGCGAAGATTCCAGCGCAGGCCATCAGGATCAGAGCATTCACTGTCATATTGCTCTCTCTGCCGATGAGCTGCGCCATCTCTTCCCATGTTATATCGCTCCCGCCCAGAAGGATCCCTTTGGTTGACGAGTGTGAGATCACGCTAAGTGGTACAGTCGTCGTCATTGAGACTCCGCTGTCGCTAGCAAAATTATGGTGAGCAAGATAACGCATCAACTTATGAAAGCCCGTATTCGTCATTTCCACTGTAATGACATCGCCGGGCGGCTGGATGGAGACGTTGCGTTGGGCGCGCAAACCGATGAGCCCCTGGACGTCCCGGATCTCTGCAATGAGATCATCCGTCTGTTTTGATGGCACTGTGATTTCTACAACTCGAGTCGACATTGGCCCCCTCGTGCGACTTGTCTTGCTCCCGGGTACTCGAAGCAATATTCAATCCAGAAACGGGTCTGGCATGAGTATGAGGATACTCGTTAGACTCGATACTTTGGCCTCCCTCCTTGCTCATCGTGGAACGAATTTCGCTTATGTGAAGCTCAGTGAAGAAGTATGGGTGTTGCAAGAGCTGCCTGCTCCAGGACGTCGTGCAGGCGCCCATGGCAGCGGGACGCGAGGGACGTTGCAAGCGGCTTGTTACAGCTATGCTCAGTGAGGAGGGCAAAGATGTTAGGTTTTGGGAACTGGACCTCAAAAGAGACGGTCCATACCGTCACGGATTACTATCTCTTCTGGGCCGCGTGGCTCCTGCACGTGCCGCTACTGTTCTTCCTGATTTATGCTGCTATCAATGGGGACTGGAAGAACGTGGCGGCGAACGCTATCGCGATCCTTATCGCTTTCGTTCCGCGCTTGATGGAGAGCAATTCAGGGTACCGTTTCCCGGCGATCGGCGAGTTCGCCTTGGCAGTGGTGCTATTCGTGGAGATGCTCGGCCGCACGTTCCATCTCTACGAGGGTCATCCTTTCCCCTTTGATGTCCTCTCACATGGGATGATCATCGGCGTGATCAGTATGTTTATTGTCCTGCTGATCTATGCCTTCTTTGTCAGGCAAAATATCGACTACGACACTTGGTTCATCATTGTTGCCGGGGTCATTATCGGCCTTGGCATAGGTGCGCTGTATGAGCTTTACGAGTGGATGATGGACATGTTCTTCAACACGAATCTCCTGCATGGGATTCGGGACACGATGATCGACCTGGCGGTCGGGGGATTGGGGGCGTTTATTGGTGCGTGGTTAGCCAAGCTATACCGCTCCCGTCACTCCCAAGAAGAGCTCGCGCAGGAATTGCCGATCTTCTATGATTGGCTTTAGTGGGGACGTAGGGCATTGCGGAGACGGGGACGCCCTGCCTACCCCGTTACGTTTTGCGTTTTACGCAATAAGGTTGACGACCTAGATGCACTCTGAGAGCGTGATCCGCGTTCAAGATCTGTCGAAGGCGTTCGACAGTGAGCCGGTTCTCCGCGACCTTTCTTTAGAGGTGATGGAGGGGGAGATCTACGGGCTCATTGGTCCCAGCGGCTCCGGGAAAACGACTACGATCCGCTTGCTATTGGGACAGCTGACCCCGACGGATGGCACGGCGACAGTATTGGGGGAGCAGCCAACCAGTTTTGCGACTGCCACCCGGCGCCGTCTCGGCTACATGGCGCAGGACTTCGTGCTCTACCCCACTCTGACGATAGAACAGAACGTCAGCTTCGCCGCTGGGCTCTACGGCTTGCCCGAGTGGCGCTACCGCGATCGGATTCGCGAGATCCTTGAGCTCGTCGAGCTGTGGGAGGATCGCGGGAAAGAAGCACGCGAGGCGTCGGGCGGTATGAAGCGGCGCACGGCACTCGCCGCCGCGCTGGTGCACGAACCCGTTCTCCTCTTTGCCGATGAGCCGACCGCGAACCTGGACCCGATTCTCCGCGCAAAATTGTGGGAGTACTTCCACACGCTTACAGAACAGGGTAGGACACTCCTGATCACAACGCAGTATATAGACGAAGCAGAGTACTGCACCCGGGTGGGCCTGATGTTCGAGGGAGCCTTGATTGCCGAGGGGGAACCTGAGACGCTTCGCCGAGAGGCGTTCGGCGGCGATGTTGTCGAGATTGTCCTGGAGCATCCCGCGACCGGTTACGACAGGACGCTGACCAACCTCGTGGGGGTGCGCGCGACCGAGGTGCCGCCAGATCGCCCGATACGGGTGACGGTAGATAGTGCCGACGAGGCGATCCCCGACCTCGTCGACGCGTTCGAGGCGGCCGGCGCAGCGATCCACTCCATCGCGCCCTACCAACCTACCTTTGACGAGGTCTTCATCCGTTTGATCGAGCGGAGTGGCAGAGCACGGCCACCCTCCGGAATGTTCCAGCTCAGCCCGGTAGCCGGGAGCTAGGCGAATGCAAGCGATCACGCAAGCACTGACCATCACGATCAAGGAGCTACGCGAGCTCCTGCGCCGGCCCTGGCAGGTACTGACCCTGATCTTCGGACCCCTCGTGCTCATGATTATCTTTGGGCTCGGCTCCGATGCGCAAGCCGAACCACCGAGCGCTATCGTCGTCACGCCTGAGGGGCAAGAGACCTCGCCGCTCCTGCAGGAATACCGGGCCCAGTTCGAGGA
>JALZCF010000681.1 GCA_030863245.1 Chloroflexota bacterium | reverse complement strand
GCACTTCATATTCGAGGCTGGCAACGATGGCACGAGTAATCGTCTCTTTCTCGGGCGAGTCGGCGCGGAGGCTGTCCCACTGTTTGACACAGGGGAAATGGTGATCGATCTGCGATGGGTGGACGAGAGTCACTTCCTCTTCCTGAGTGGTGGCTTCAATGACTGGGAACTGCGCTTAGGTGCGCTTGACGGCTCCAGCATCCTCCTAGCGGAGATCGCCGGCCCGCCGACCCCCTACGATTTTTCAAAATCAGTGTCACCGTCAGCCTCAGCCCTCTCTGCCGACGTGACAGAGATCGTTGCGACGGACATCCTAGCGACCAATTCCGACTACACCCTTGCGCCATTGCCGCTTCAAAACAATGTCGACGACCGCCCCCTTTGGGCTGTGTTCTCGACGGGAGATGCAACCGAGATATCCCAGGAACACTTTGTGGCGGTTTACACACAGACGCCGGATGGTTGGCAAGAGTTAGATCGCGTCATCCTTCCCCGGGCAATCGTGCTTGCCGCTGATGCCGTGACTCAGGTTGAGTTGGCTGCGGGAAATCTATGGTTGGCTGTCCGGGGCAGTAGCGCTTTGGTTGGATCGTGCTGTTACGATCTTCTTCGCTTTGATGGTACAACCCTACAGAATGCGTTATCGTACGAAGCCCGGAGCATTGAGCACATCGAGACACGCATTGCTCAAGATGGCACGCCGGAAGTCATGATTACAGTTCAGCCATGGGGAGGAGCGAATGCTCCCACTCCTCCCCCTGATACGACTACGTTTTACTGGACCGGAGAACAATTCGTAGAGCGATAGATGGATATGATACGCAAAGGAGTGCAGGATGAGCCAGGGATTGGACCCCCTCTTCGGCGCGAACATTGATCCGACCTATGCGGACCCCCGGGAGCCGTTTCAGCGGACGCAGCTCGCCGAGCAGTTGGGTTTCGACCTGATCACGATCCAGGATCACCCATACAACAATCGCTTTTTGGATACATGGACCCTTCTTAGCGCCCTTACCATGCAAACGGAGCGGATTCACCTCGGTACGAATGTGACGAACCTCCCCCTCCGCCCGCCCGCGATGCTGGCTAAGATGGCAGCCTCACTCGATCGCCTGTCCGGCGGGCGCGTGGAGCTAGGGTTGGGCGCGGGTGGCTTCTGGAAGGCAATCGAGGCAATGGGTGGTCCGGGGCGAACGAGCAAGGAGGCGTACCAGGCGTTCAAGGATGCCCTGTATATCATCCGCGGCTTCTGGGAAGAGGCAGAGGGTGGCACCCTGACCTATCAGGGAGAGGTCTACGGCGTGAAAGGGATGAAGCCGGGTCCAGCCCCCGCACATCCAATTCGTATTTGGGTTGGCGGGACGGGCCCGAGCATGATGCGCCTCACCGGACGCCTGGCGGATGGTCTGTTGGTATCCAGAAATTGGGTGCCGCCCCAGCGCCTCGAAGAGCTCAACAACCTTATTGACGAGGGTGCAGCCGAAGCCGGGCGTTCGCCGAGTGAGATTCGGCGCGGCTACAACTTGATGGGCATTGTCGACGTGGGAATTCCGGAGACAACGATTCGAGCGGAGCGTCAGGAGGGGTTTGTCTACGGAGCCCCAAGGGAGTGGGTCGACGAGATTCTCGACCTCTACCGAAACTACCGCCAGGACACCTTCATCTTCTGGCCCGCCGGCGATGGGAAGCATTCCCAGCTTGAGGGCTTTGGGCACGAGGTCATTCCAGCAGTGCGGGAAGCCCTCCAAGGTCCTGCTGAACCTTGACTCATATCCAGTCGTCGCCACCGCGCAAGGCGTAGGCAAGCGCCTGCTCCGTCGCCATTGTCCGACCTTCTGCGCACTCTAATCCGCAAGCGGCAAAAGCTGGTGCACCCGGGACTGATCCAGAAATATGGTCCGCAATCGCGGATCGCTTATCTGATCTACGATAGCCTGAATGGTCTCGCTGGCGGTCGTTTTCCACTGGTTGGCAGCGGTCGAGTCGCCACGTTCCTCGGCCAACTCAGCCAGTAAGGCGGCGATCTCCCACAAGTGCCAGCGACTCCCTGTTGCCTGCAGCACGATAACGGCGGATTCCAGTGCCTCCGATGCTCTATCAAGTTGCCCCAACCCGACGAGGGCC
>JALZCF010000672.1 GCA_030863245.1 Chloroflexota bacterium | reverse complement strand
CGGTTCGAGCAGCACCTACGGGTTGTCGAGGCAGTGCGGCCCATCGCACAGCGCCAAGGGCTGAGCCTGGCACAGCTGGCGCTGGCCTGGGTCATCCACCAGGATGGTGTCACCGCCGCGATCGTCGGTGCGCGGTCCGCTGCCCATGCCATGGAGTCCGCAAGTGCCGGTGCCATCGCGCTGAGCACACAAGATCTGGCGGACATCGAGGCCGCCTGTAGGAGGTAGGCACGATGGAACCTTCGGCTGAACTTAAAGACGTGTATCTGCGCTCCTACGACGCGTACACGAACGGGGACTTGGCTGTGATCGAGCATGGCTTCTCCCGCCGGAAAGAGGTAGTCATGATCGGGACCGACCCTGATGAATGGGTTCGGGGGTACGACGCGATAATCGAGATGTTCCGGCGCACATTGCCCGCCCAACAACAAATGGGACTGACACTTATACCTGGGGAGCCGGAAGCGTATAGCGAGGGCACTGTCGGTTGGGTTATTGATCGGCCAACATTTCGAACACACGATGGTTTTGAAGTCACGTGCCGGGCGACCACCCTCTACCATCGAGAAGATGGTGCATGGAAGATCATTCATAACCACTATTCGATTGGGGTGCCAAACGAGGAGGTAGACGCCTTCCAGACTGAAGCAACGTGAGCTTCCTTTGTGCGATCCGTGGTGAGGATATGACAGAGCTGCTTGAACGCGTGACCATCGACCCCGCGATTTGCCACGGTAAGCCGTGCCTGCGCGATTTGCGCTACCTGGTCGAAGTGATCATGGAACTACTCAGCGCGGGGATGACCATGGAGGAGATTCTAGCCGATTATGAGGATCTGGAGCGGGAGGATATCTTGGCAGCATTGGCCTATGCAGCACGCTTAAGTCAGATCAAGCGGATACAACTCCTCGTCGCGTGAAGTTCCTGGTGGATGCACAGCTACCTCGCCGCGTGGTCTATCCTCTGTGGGCGGTAGGCCGCGATGCCGTACACACGCTTGATCTGCCCGACGGCAACCGCACGAGGAGGTGGAGGCCAGTTATCGAGGGTAGGGGAGTAGATCAAGAGTGGGAATGAAACGATAGTCCTTCTGGTTCTTGGAAGCCAGTGGCTCATCCCAAACGATAGCTGTCGCCGCAATGAGGGCGTCGGGAATCAGTAGCCCGTGACTCAGGCGATATTGGCTCAGCAAGTCGACCGCTTGGTCCGAGATAGCTTCACTGAGTTTGAGAAGCTGGAACCGCTTGAGAACCTTCTCCAAATCGCGTAGTTCTGCTTTGTTCCTACAGCCGACGATAAGCTCCATCTGAGTGACTGCACTCACTGCGAGTCTCGTGCTTTTCTCGCGATCATCCAGGTAGTCTATTGCCTCGCTGATACCGCGCCCTGCGTCAATTAGGATATCTGTGTCAACTATGGTCAGATTTGCCATTGTCCACGCCCCACTCAGTCATCCGAAGGGTGCGCACCCATGCACTACTGTCTATCATGTCCGTGCGATCCCGCCACATTCCAATGAACGGTTCATCTCGAAGCGCGGGGAGTGTGTCATCGGACTCAGGGGGTATGGAGGGATAGCGAGTGTGCAAGAAGGCAATAAAATCGTGGACTTCCTCTTGTGCAGTACGCGGCAAGGCCAGGAAGTCGCGCCACACCTGTTCTTGATTCATGGGTAACCTCTTTTAGGATGTGGTCAGTAAAGAGCTAATACCAGTTGTTTCATGGAGGAGCATGAATTGTTTGGAGCGATCCGCGACGTGCGGCCCGCCCGCGAGGTAGAGGCACGTAAGGATCGAGCCGGTGCGCGCGGGCCGCCCCGGGATAAATCCACGGGGCTCAGATACAAAGCCCACTAAAGGGGCTAGGGTCACAGCGCAGGCTGCGGTAACAGTGCTACGAACTGTCAACAATGATGCTTCGTTCCGCAATCGGTATAAGTCGTAGCGTGAATTCTAGCATTCCGCTGTTAGCATGTCTACTGATTGTTCGATCTTTGGCGAGGATCGGCTACTGCCAGTTAGGCACGCCACAATGACCAGCCAAGACGAACGAATGCGTAGAGCATTGCGCCACCGACCAACAATTTGAGCCAGGCCCCTCCTAGCACAAAGAGGATACTGAACAGGCCGAAGAGTGCCAGCAGGCCCCCAAGTGTGGTGATGAAACGCCGCCGCCAGCACGTTTCCTCGCGCCATGCGCCCGTGCGCCACGCCGCTTTCATCTCTTGGAAGGAGAACTCGTCGTGTGCTTGCCCGACGATAGTTCTGCCCCAGTGACGATACGTGGACGTGTGGGACACATTGGGAGTCATCTCCCGCTCGTTGTTCCCACGAGACTGGTCTTCCCCTTGCTGCCCTGGTCACGTCGCCACACCGCGCCACGCCCCATACCGCCGAGCGCTCCGCAACGGCTGATCAAATCGTACACATCCACGGCAGGCAAGGAGCGGGCGAATTGGACATCCTCTTAGCCAGCGCGTTCGATGGCGGCGTTGGCAACTACTACCTCGGTACCGGCCAATCCAACAGAGCAGAACAAAGTGATATCGTCGGGTGCGGTGCGTCCCACCCGCTTGCCGACTACGATCTCGCTAAGGTCGATGATTCGCTGCATAGCGGGCGTGCCGGTCAGGAAGAAGGGGTTGGGATACGCCTCGATCTGCGCCGGGGAATCGGTAGCTATTACCCTGCTTTGCGTCGCCGCCTCAACGGGAAGCTCGTGCGCCTCTTTGAACTTGGGCCCGACGCTGTTGATGTGTACCCCGGGCTTGAGCCAATCAGGGTCGAATACCGGCGCGCTACTGGTCGTCGCGCAGATCAAGACGTCAGCATCGTGCACCACTGCCCTAGCTGAAGCAGCGGGCTCGATATCCAGATCGAGACGCGCCCCCATCTCCTGGGCGAAAGCTTCTCGATGGTGGCGAGTAGGGCTATATACCTTCACCCTCTCAAAATGGCGTATGGTCGATGCAGCCTCCAGTTGCGTTCGCGCCTGGCGGCCACTCCCAAGGATACCCAGCACCCTCGAATCCGGCCGCGACATGTGTTTGATGGCTACTCCCCCGATCGCTCCTGTGCGCATGGCGCCAATCAGGCCACCAATCACGATCCCCTTCAGAGCACCGCTCTCACTGTCGAAGACTACCACCAACTGCTCCGTATTGGTCGAAGCGTGCGGGAAGGTGTCGTACACGCGAAACCCAATCACCTTCTCGCGCTTCGTGGCTGCTCCCGCAGTAAAGACGAGCGAACCCTTTTCGACGGAGACATGGAAGCGTGGGGGAGCGACAAGTGTTCCTTCAGCCTTCTCACGAAACGCATCTTCGATCGTGTGAATCGCCTCTTCCATTGAAAGGAGGCGTGCTACATCCTCATCCTTCAAAATGTGATAGGTCATCTGTGCTAATCCTTCTCTCGCCGATTACTCTCTTCGGATGAAACCAGCACTTCGTAATGGATTACATTCGGTTCTAGCTCCAGCAGGTAATCCGCATCTTCTGGATAATAGCGAGCCCGGTCGATATCGTCTCCTGCAAACCTGCGGATCG
>JALZCF010000650.1 GCA_030863245.1 Chloroflexota bacterium | reverse complement strand
TCTCGTCCCCTAGTATTGGGTCGAATTGCCGGAAGTGGTGGACCCGATGGGTGCTGCAACATTGAGGGCCTCAAGACGCATTAGGGTTTCGGTGATCACTGGCTCTAACTGGAAGATCTCGCCGTGTTCAAGGGTTCGATCCGGGGCAACGTGTTCCACCTGAGTCCTAACGCCGTCGAGTAGCTGCTGGGCCTCCTCTCGGAGGGCGCGACTGTTGTTCGGATGCTGGCTGGTGTAGGTTAGTAGTGTTGCAGCTCGCTCCGGTTGCTCGCTCTTGAGCCATAACTCAGCAATGGCGATCAAGGTTGAGAAGATAAGGGGAGCAAACCCAATCCCCGCGGCGAGGGAGAGTGCCCGGTGGAGATGGATCCCTGCCCGTTGTATGTCACCTCGGGCACAGGCCGTCGCGCCCAGCCCGCGATGGGCCCGTGCCAGGCCACCCTTGTCGTTGATGTTCCCGTAGATGGACAAGCTTTCTTGGAAAAGTTGTTCGGCCTGCTCGGTTTCCTGCTGGCGTAGCGCGATCTCGCCTAGGTACGTGAGCGCCACGGCCATGCCTTCGGGATCGTCAAACTCCCGGCGGAGCGCGTAGCTGACCTCGAAATGTTGCTTCGCCGTATCGTAATCGCGCAGCGCGAGAGCCACATTGCCCAGTTCATTGTGGCAGTAGGCCATCATCCAGCGATCGCCAGTAAGGCGGTGGATGTGGTACGCTTGCTGGCCGTACTCCTGTGCCATCTCGTACTCCCCTTGACCGAAGGCAGCCCCGGTGAGGAAGTAGTAAGCCAGTCCAAGATTCCGCCGGTGATTTCTCTCTTCGGCAGTCTGTCGTGCTGGCTCAAGCAGTTGAATGGCCGCGGCATAGTCGCCCCGGATGGAAGCGAGCTCGCCGAGAGCCAGGCGCGGGTCGGATCCGTAGTCCTCGACCAGCGGGGAGCTATGCTGTTGGTATAGGTGGAGGCTCTGTTCTGCCACCGCCTCCGCTTGCTCTAGCTGACCCATTCGAATCAGCATCCACGCCCAGTTGATAAGGACCCTTGCCCGGACAAGGTCAACGGCTTCCGTGGAGGGCATCCTCTCAAGCCGTCGGGCGGCCTGTTCGAATGCCTGTGCCCCTTCCGGGAAGCGACTGCGATAGTTGCAGAAGACGGAAAGCGAATTGGCGCGTTGCAGCACGTCCAGCTTCCCCTGTTCTACCGCCCATTGCCAGGCAGCTCGCACGTTGTCAAACTCCACGGCGATCTCCTCTGCGGCACGCTTTTGCTCGCTCCCCTGCATGACCAGGGCACGGTCGTGGAGCAGATCCATGTAGTAGGTGCAATGCCTATCCCGTACAGCGTCGAGGGCGTCGGGCGAGCGGGCGAGCATCTCCGCCGCGTAGTGGCGGAGCAACTCGTGGATGCGATAGCGGTCGAGCGTACGATCGTAGCCAAGGAAGGACTTGTTCGCCAAGCGGCTGAGCGTTCGCAGGGAGATGTCGGCCACCGCTTCGGCTGCCGTCCGCGTGAAGCCGCCCCGGAAAACGGAGAGGCAGGCGAATTGGCTTTGCTCCTCCGCAGGGAGGTGCTGCCACGATGCATCGAATACCACCCGAACGCTGCGATGCCGCTCCGGCACGTTGCGCAACTCCGTCTCGAGAAAATCCAGTCGCTGTTCGATCTCCTTCGCAATCGTCTCCAGCGGGAGCACATCTACCCAGCCGGCCGCTAACTCCAAGGCTAGTGGCATACCTTCCACTAACCGGCAGATGTGGACGATGTTCGCCCACTCGGCCTCAGAGGGGGCCAAGTCAGGTTGCACGCGGTGGGCGCTCAACGTAAAGAGCTGACACGCCGCAAACTGATCGACTTCCCCTGCTCCCTCGTCCGGTACCTCAAGGCCGCCGAGCGGGAAGGTATATTCCTCATGCAACTGGAGTCGCTCCCGTGAGGTCACCAGCAGGGTGACGCCGGGGGCGTGCCGCAGCAGGTCGCCAAGTTGCATCACATGGCTCTCAGTAGTGTCGCCTTGTGTGAGTAGATGCTCGAGATTGTCCAGCACCAACAACAGCTGCTTGTCGCGTAGGTAGTCGAACAGCTGCGCTGCGCCGCGTTCCAGGCGCAGGTGGAACGTCTCGGCAATGGTGGGCATCAGTAGATCGACTGATTCCAACGGGGCGAGCGGAACAAGGTAGATGCCGTCCGGGAAGACAGTTGGGTGCTGTTCCACCATCTGACGAGCAGCGGCCAGGGCCAGTCGTGTTTTCCCTATGCCTCCGATGCCGACGATGGTCACCAGCCGCCGTGCGGGTTCGCAGAGCAATTCAACGAGCGCTGCCAGTTCATTCTCGCGCCCCACAAAGGCAGTCGTATCCGATGGCAGGTTATGCTGGGGAGGGTGGTACGGAAGCGAGGGGAGGAGTGGAGAGGATGGTGAAGAGACAGCTTGTGCTGGCGGAAAACGTTTGGTTTTGATGGCTTCCCACAGTTCGGTGGTCTCCTCTTCGGGTGGAACCCCCAGTTCCTCGTCGAGCAGGCGCACGCATTCGTCGTACTGGCGCAGGGCGGCCGCCTGTCGACCCGCGAGCGCGTAGAGGCGCATGAGCTGGCGGTGGGCGGGCTCGTGCAGGGTGTCGAGCGCCAGCCAGCGCCGCGCCTGCTCAATCGCATCCTCCCACTCGCCCTGTGCTTGATAGACATGGATCAGCTGTACCAGCACAGTGCCGAGCGTCTGGCAAAAGCCTTCACGCTCGAAAAACTGCCACTCGTCAAACTCAGGGCAATCGGGCAGCGTGAAGCCGGCCAGGAAGTCATCACTGTAGAGC
>JALZCF010000642.1 GCA_030863245.1 Chloroflexota bacterium | reverse complement strand
CAAAGAGATTGATGGCTCACACTTTCTTTCGAGCCTCTGCAGGGAATCTAAACTCATGTTGACCCTGCGAAGCAGAAGTGGGCCTCAGCTAGTGGGGTGATTTCCATGACAGATACTTCATCTATGACCGCTTCGTTGATGGCAGTTCGTGACCACGCTAACGAACAGGTCGAAGTGACCCAAGACCCCATCAGTGCGATGCCACCGCCCGCGACGATGGCCGCAGACCTGGGCGGTAGTATCCGCCAACTCCTTGATCTATTACATGATCAGGATAGGAACGAGGATTTGGTCGATTCGCAAAGGGAATTTCACTGGCATCTATCGCTCGTGCAGACTCTAGCCGGTGAAGCATTGGGAGACACCTGATCGACTGGTCGTGGGATGGTGGAGATGTGCGTCAGCCACAGCTGGCATAAAGCCCCAGGCCAGACTCCGGATGGTCCTGCTCGCAGGAAAAATTGTGTCCGTAGATCACGCTCGATCGCACCTTGCGTAACCGTAAAAAAAGATAGAAATCGGAGGAACTCTATGCGGCTGTATGCTCTGATCATGGCCGGTGGATCCGGAACCCGCCTGTGGCCGCTTAGTCGTGTACAACGTCCTAAGCAGTTTCTCGACCTTGCCAGTAATCTGACGATGCTCCAGGAAGCGCAGAAGCGCCTCCTTCCGCTCATTCCCCCCGAGCGCACCTTCATCGCCACGAATCGAGAATATGCCGATCTTGTGGCTCGTCAGTTACCTACCGTACCGATCCCGAATATCTTGAGTGAGCCCGAAGCTCGAGGTACGGCTGCTGCGATTGGCCTCGCGGCTGTACACCTCCGGCGGAGGGACCCCGAAGCGGTCATGGTTGTTCTGACTGCCGATCATCTGATCAGGGAGGTGGAGATCTTTCGCCAGATACTCAGGGTGGCCATGGATGTAGCCGCACAGAACTGGCTGGTAACGCTCGGCATTCATCCGGCGTATCCGGAGACCGGATACGGCTACATCGAACAGGGCGAGCTGTTGGCATCGATTGATGGATTCGAGTCTTTCCAGGTCGCGCGCTTTGTTGAGAAGCCTGACCATGCTACGGCTACCCAGTTTGTCCACAGTGGACGGTATACCTGGAACAGTGGGATGTTCATGTGGAAGGTGGAGCGTATCCTCGCTGAGATGGAGCAGCATATGCCCCAGTTGCACGCCGGCCTCCTGGAGATCGAAGGCAGCCTGGGCACTGATCGGGCAGTGGAAGTACTCGCTCACGCATGGCCCAGGTTGCCGAACCAATCCATTGACTATGGAATCATGGAAAAGGCCGAACAAGTCGCCGTGCTGCCGGTTGATATTGGCTGGAGCGATGTTGGCAGTTGGGCAGCTGTCTACGATACGCTCCCCCATGATGCACGCGGAAATGCGGTAGTCGGACGGCACCTTTCGTCGGATACGCGCAGCTCGCTGATCTATGCGCCGAAGCGACTGGTCGCAACTATCGGCATGGAAGATGTGATCGTGGTTGATACCAGCGATGTACTCCTGATCTGCCCTCGGTCACGTTCGCAGGATGTCAAGCAACTCGTAACTATGCTCAAGGAGCATGGCCAGGGGGATATCCATGCTATCCAGGCGCATCTCTGACCGTCTTGTTGGAGCCCGATAACTTGAGCGGTGACGATCATCGGGCTGATCGCTACGCGACGGCAAACTATGTGCTCGCGGTAGGTCTAGCATATCGTCTTGCTCCATGTTCGCAAAGCTGATACGACGGAGCCTTGAGTATCAATGCCATGTCGTGTGCCCCAACCGATAGTACAGCGCGCCTCTAGTACAGCGCGCCTCACCCCCCCGCTCGGCCGGTTGACAACTCGGCGGGAGTGGAGACACGTCTGAGAGAGGAGACTACTGTGATTAGACTTACCCACAGCAATGCCGACAATGGAGATGGATCTGCTGACCGCAGATCCATGTCGCTATTCCCAGCGCGAGGGGCACGCATGAAACTCGTCTTCGTCCTGGCTCGGGTGAGTCTGCTGCTCGCCTTGATGCCGTTCCTGCCGACCCAGTCCACGCTGGCTGTGCCGTCGAGTACACCGGGTCGTCCGTCCGCAGTCGCCGTCAGCGTCAGCGAAGTCGATGTTACCTGGTCTCCCTCCGCCGACCCCTCTGTGACAACCTATAGAATCTACCGCAACGGTAGGCTAGTCGGGACGATCCCGGCTGCAAAACTTGCCCGCCTGCTCAAGCACGCAGATACGCAGCAGGTGCAGCCGTCGACCAAATACACCTATCGCGTGGAAGCACTTAATGCCGCGGGCGCCATCGTGGGGGATCCGATCACGGTTGCGGCAAAAACACCAGGGAGACCCGAGACGCCAGATACCACGCCGCCGACGCATATCCACGATTTCACCGCGACTCCGATCGGCGCAGGCACCATCCTGCTGGATTGGTTCCACGCACACGATGATACCGACGTCACCGCGTACCGCCTCTACCGCTGCATCGGTAGTGTCCAAAGCTGTAGTGAAGAGCTGCTGACGGTGGACGGCGGCACCTTACGCTACGTGGATACCACCGCGCTGCCCGGCACCACCTACACCTATATGATCGAGGCTTTTGACGTGGTCGGGCAACGTTCACATCGCCATCCTGCTCAGACCACGCCGCACGACGATTCAGCCACCTTAGAAGAAGACGGGCTGCTGAACGAGCCCACCCAAGCGGCGGTGCTGAGCCAATCCGCTCAAACCACTGAGCTCGCCGCTGCGACCACCGCGACCTATAGTGCCAGCCTGCGCCGCTACCCCTATCTGACCGATGTGGTCGCGCAGTATGCCACCATCAACTGGGCCACCGACCGCTCGGCGACCACCGGCTCCCTCAAGTGGGGTCAGGTGAACGCCGATGGCTCGTGCACTCCCAGCACCAGCGTGAGTGCCACCTTCACTAACCTGACCGTTAACTCGGTCCTCGAGTACCAGTGGAAAGCCCTCCTGACCCTCAGCCCCGGCACGCAGTACTGCTACCGTGTCTTCCTTGGCGCCACCGATCTGCTCGGCGCCGACCCCTCCCCCCGCTTCTGGACCCAGGTTCCCAAGGGCTCCACCGAGCCCTTCTCCTTCGCGGTCTTCGGCGACTGGGGCAGTGTCGACAGCACCGGCAGTAACCCCCACCAGGCGAACGTGATGCAGCAGATCGCGGCGAGCGGTGCCCGCTTCGCGCTGGTGACGGGCGACACGGCGTACCCGTCGGGCAGCCAGAACAACTACGGCGACCTGGTCGAGACCGGCTCGAGCATCAGCGGCATCTTCGGTCCCGCCTTCTGGAAGGCCCCGGGCGCCACGATCCCGCTCTTTCCCGCGACGGGCAATCACGGATTTGCCAGTACCAACCTCCTCCATCCGCATCTGCAGAACTGGCCGCAGGACCGGGCCGTCGCCTCGTCAAGCGGGCAATACGTCCGGAAGGACTACTGCTGTCTCAACGGCACGGTCTCCAAGAGCTATCCGGACGCGTGGTATGCCTTCGACGCCGGCCCCGCGCGCTTCTACGTGATCAACACCGCCTGGGACGAAGCGAACCTGGGCACGGCCAATCAGTACAAGAACGACTATGACAATCACTGGCCGCAGAGCAGCCCGCAGTACCAATGGCTCGAGAACGATCTCAAGACCCATTCCGCGGCGCTGAAGTTCGCCTTTTTCCACTATCCGATCTACTCGGACAGTGGCGCCCAGCCATCGGACACATACCTACAGGGGCCGGCCAGCCTCGAGGGGCTGCTCGGCACATACGGGGTGAACCTGGCCTTCACCGGCCACTCGCACATGTACCAGCGCAACTATCCCAATGGGGATGGCCTGGTGACCTATGTCACCGGTGGTGGTGGTGCCAGGCTGGGGATACCGAGCAACTGCAGCGGCATCGACGCCTACGCCATCGGCTGGTCCTATACCGCCAACAACGGGGCAGGCGGCGGCCGAGCCTGCGGCAGCGCACCGGTGCCCAGCGCGATCGACCAGGTCTTCCACTTCCTGCTGGTCCGCGTCGAGGGGACGACGGTGACCGTCACGCCGACCGACGAGCTCGGGCGCACGTTCGATGTCCAGAGTTATACCTTCAGCGGTGGACCGGACACGCAGGCGCCGAGTGCGCCGACGAACCT
>JALZCF010000632.1 GCA_030863245.1 Chloroflexota bacterium | reverse complement strand
GTATAAGCCACCAGAAAAATACCTTTCTCATCTATTACGATGAGGTTCAACATACGGTGAGCAAGGCTTCCAAAAGATGCGCCACATACATTGACCGCTCATAGAGGAACCTATGTGACAGCACTTGTGCAGCCCTTCTTCAGGCCACGGGGCGTACGCCACGGACGGCCCAGGCACGTGCCCGCAGCCGGATCGAGTCATCGTACTGGATAGGTAAGATGGCACGGAGTTCTGCTTGCAAGGCACGACGTTGCCTCGTCGTGAGGGCTTTGAGATAGTCCGAGGCGGTGCCCTGTCCCCGTGCAAGAGCTAACCACAAAGTGGCGAAGGTTGGGAAGATGGTGTCAACATGAATGGGGCGCGATGAGACCTGTACGAATGGCGCCTCGCGAAAAATCTTTGCAAGTGGAGCCGGATCGCAGAGCGGCAGGCGCTGCGTCTCATCCAACAGGGGATGGCTGGGGTCTACTTTGCTCACCGCCTGCCAGAAATAACGGGGGAACTCCATGCCCTCGGCATAGTCCCACACATAGACGGCGACCGCGCCACCCCGGCGTACGACCCGGCGCATCTC
The DNA here is from genome assembly GCA_030863245.1 of Chloroflexota bacterium. Taxonomy (GTDB): domain Bacteria; phylum Chloroflexota; class Anaerolineae; order Ardenticatenales; family Ardenticatenaceae; genus JALZCF01. The sequence continues at coordinate 4,873 of JALZCF010000632.1, read as the reverse complement.
CCTCACTACCGTTTGTGGCTCGGAAAAAAGGTTGAGCGCCACTCCCGACACGACCGCCTCAAAGAACGCGTCGGGTGCTGGTAGCGCCTGTGCATTTGCCACCACGAAGAAAGCATGCGGGGCCTGGAACGTTTGGCGGGCATCGGACATGACAGTCGCTGAAGCACCGATACCCATCAGCATTGCGGGTGCGGCCTGTTCAAGGATGAGAGAACTGAGGGCGCCAGTTCCATAGCCCACATCTAACCAACGTTGCCGAGGCAGCAGATCGAGCCATCTAACGAGTTCCGCCGCGACAACACGGCTCGAACGGTCTATATAGGTCTCGCGAGGTGAGCCGCTCTTCCAGATGACTGTTGGTTCAAGCATTCTTCACTCTCTCCACTCTCACTCATCCCAGCTCGGGTTCAGAGGCAACACCCCCTAGGGGCTGGGATACATTCCAGCCCCTGGCGTTCGAATGGCGCAATGATCACCCAATTCCGTATTGATCTTTGACGAAGGGTAGGAGGCCTACTCGGTCCAGACGGTCGAGCGGCGCACGGAAGGTGACCTGGACGACGCCGGGATGGCGACCGATCTCGATAGCGCCAGTAATCGTCGCGCGGTTTTTGACCTCGGGCACGCTCATGTCGAGCAGCTTGGCCGCGCGTGCCAGCCCGTTGTCGGTGGCGGCGTTCAGGTCGGGGCCTGTCCCGATTACCGAGATGGGAGCCGATTCTTCCAACTCCTCCATCCCCCACTGCTTGGCGACGGATAGCGCTCGCTCGCGCTCTGCCTGTGATAACGGTTGGGCCAGGAAGGGCAGATCCTCCTCGACCGGTAGCAGGATGGGTCCCTCGAGGTTCACTCCTTTGAGGAGGTGTACCTGGAGGGTGACGGTGCCGGAGACATCACAGGTATGTCCGGCGATCTCGCCATCGCCCTGCAGCGCGTGCATGTCTCCTAGGTACACGCCGCCACCCTCAGTCCTGACGGGGCAGATGAGGATGGCACCCGCGCGTACGGCGTCAATATCCATATGACCGTCGGTGCGATGTTGCTCCAGCTCTTCAGCCGTGATCGCGTACTCGTGCGGCGCACCGATCAGGAAGGCACCGAAGTCGCCCGCGTTGTGCGAGTCGGGGATCGGCTTGCTCGGGGTGGTACCGAGCTGGCCCATGAAGGGGCGGAGCCGCGCCACGAGGCCTACTAGGTCGTGCGGCGCGAAGGTCAGGATGGGGTTCTGCACTGACTTCTCGGGCAGGGCGGCGTACTCCCGGGCGCGATGCGCGATGGATTCGGCTCCTTCTTGAGGGAGGGTGACGCCGATCGAGTGATTGTTGTCAAAGGCGATCGTGTAGCCGTTGGTGAAGTTGAAGGCTGCTACATCCGACCCGCACTCCGCGCAGCGGACTGCGGTTTGTCCGATGCCCTCGATGCGCGTCTCCGGGTAGAGCGTATCGCACTCCAGGCAGCGCCCGGCGACATACGGATCGCCCAGGAAGCGACCTTCCATGAAGACATCGTTGCCGGAGGAGGTTGCCAGGGAGGTGACGGTGATATCCTTGATGCGGAGCACAATCGCATCGCCAACCTCTGCCCCCGCCACCGCGACCGGTTTGGTCACCTCGTGCCCACCACGGATGGAGGGGGTGATCATCGGGCCCCAGCAGCCGGGAGCGGTATTCGCCACAATATGCCCGCCGTCCCGCACCGGGCCCAACATCGGGCGGGTGGGATCAAGAATACCATCCGTGAACTGGTCGACAAAGACGGTCTCATGCGCCGTCTCGTGCTCCTGCGCGGCCTCATGCCCGTCGTGCTCGACTACCTTCTCTCGGTCAACAACCAGATCCGCCATGATCTATTCTCCTTTCAGGATAGGGATAACACACAACCGCATAGCCAGTTCTCAGCACCCGCCCGCCACAGGCATCAAAAAGGCCACCTCTTCGCCGCCAACCAGAGGTTCGGTGTTCGGTACCGTGCGCCCGCCCGCCACGGCGACAGACAAGCTCAAACGCCGCGCGAGCTGGGGGTACCGCGCACTCAGATGATCGATCAGATCCGCGACCGTCGCACCCTCGGCCAGTGTTACCCCCAAACGGGGCGTGCCGACCAACTGGGCTAATGGAGCACTGAATCGTACAGAAACGTTCATCGTTCCTCTTTGGCGAAATATGACATGTCTTGAGTTGTATATGGAGTGCACTCGTCCATAGCAGTACCAGAACCTGCAGTCGATTTCGAAGTGGCCCTTTGCCGCGTCGAGGAAGATGCTGAGGCCGGAAACCGGTATCATACCGATTCGTCGTTGCAATTGTACTCTGCCTTTGCGCCCTGGCAAGCGGAGTCCGGACGCGAAGCCAGCCCACCTCTTCTGGGACATCTCATTGCCATAAGTTATCGACGCGCTTTCGCCACGCGGATCCTTGAACCTCCCCTCGCACATGAGCTCCCCCACGTTTTTGTAGCGACTGAGTTAAGCCGCTTATGACTTGTTTGATAAAGAGTGATACAATACCGCACGACAGCGATTTGTAGGGTGAGGGGTGGACGGTGACATTACCGACGGGGACAGTGACCTTCTTCTTAACAGACATTGCCGGCAGCACGGGGCTGTGGGAGCAGTATCCAGAGACGATGCGAGAAGCGATGCAGCGCCACGATGCGCTGGTGGAGCAGGTGGTGGCGACCTATAGCGGACAGGTGGTGCGACCGCGCGGCGAGGGGGATAGCCGCTTCGCCGTCTTCGTGCGTGCCTCCGATGCCGTGACCGCGGCGTATGCTCTGCAACAAGCCCTCACTGCGGAGGCTTGGCCGCTGCCCGTGCCCCTGCGCGTGCGGCTGGCGCTCCATACCGGGGAAGCCGAGCTGCGGGCAGGCGACTACTACAGCTCAGCGGTCAATCGCTGTGCCCGCCTGCGCTCCCTGGCCAACCCCGGCCAGACCCTCCTCTCGCTGACCACCGTCCAGTTGGCACGCGAGAACCTCCCGGAAGGCATCACTCTCAAAGACTTGGGCCACCATCGCCTCAAAGACCTCAGCCAGCCGGAGCACGTCTTCCAGCTCGTCGTGCCCGGCCTGCCGAATGACTTCCCACCCCTCCAGAGTCTCGGTTCCCGCCCCCACAACCTGCCCACGTTGCCCACCCCCCTTATCGGGCGCGAGCGGGAGATGGATGCGCTCATGAAGCTCCTGCGGCGGGAAGATGTCCGTCTGGTCACGATCACGGGGCCGGGTGGCATGGGCAAGACACGCCTGGCGTTGCAGGTAATGGCCGAGCTGCTCGACACGTTCCAGGACGGCGCCTTCTTCGTGAGTTTAGCGCCGCTGAGCGATCCCGCTCTCGTGGCCCCCGCCATTGTCGCCGCGCTGGGGATACAGGAGCGCGCCGGCCAGCCCCTCGTAGATATCCTCCACCCTTACCTGCGCAACAAGCAGCTCCTCCTGCTCCTGGATAACTTCGAGCAGGTGGTGGCGGCAGCGCCCCTGGTGGCTGACCTCTTGGCGGCGGCCCCACAGGTGACGGTGTTGGTGACTAGCCGCGAGGTGCTGCGCGTGCGCGGCGAGCGTGAGTTTCCGGTGCGGCCCTTGGCAATCCCTGCGCTGGAGCATCTGCGAGGGGCCGAGATGAATCCAATGGCGACCCTTTCCCACTATGCGGCATTGGAACTATTCAAGCAGCGCGCCCAGGCGGTCAAGCCGAACTTTGAGCTCACCGACGACAATGTGCGTGCGGTGGCCGAGATTTGCGTGCGGCTGGATGGCTTACCGCTCGCCATCGAGCTGGCCGCGGCGCGCGTCAAGCTCTTCGCCCCTCAGGCGCTGTTAGGGCGGTTAGAGAATCCTCTCAAGCTGCTGACGGGTGGCCCGCGCGACCTACCTGCGCGGCAGCGTACACTACGCGCCACCATCGACTGGAGCTACGTGTTGTTGGACGACCACGAGAAGCAGCTATTCCGGCAGCTCGCCGTATTTGCAGGCGGCTTCAGCCTTGAGGCGGCGGAGGAAGTGTGCAAGGTAGGCGCCGATCTGGAAGGGGACATCCTCGACACCTTGGAAGCCCTGACCAACAAGAGCCTCCTTCAACAAGGGGAGGGGGTGGATGGGGAACGCTGTTTCATCATGTTGGAGACGATCCGCGAGTACGCCCTGGAGCAGTTGCTCGCGAGCGGGGAGGCGGAGACCCTACGACGCCGGCATGCCACGTACTTCCTCCGGCTCGTCGAAACGGCGGAACCCCATTTCTTCGGTCCCGATCTAGCATCCTGGCTGAACCGGGTAGAAGCTGAGCACGATAATATTCGGGCAGCGCTGGCGTGGAGTCAGGCAGCGGACGACCGCGTGCAGCTCGGCCTGCAGCTGGCCGGTTTGTTATGGCGGTTCTGGGAGGTGCGGGGCCACATCACGGAGGGCCGCCACTGGTTAGACGCGCTCCTCGCGAAGCGTGAGGTAGCACCCGCCTCGGTGCGCTGGCTCGCCCTGCACACCGCTGGCAACTTAGCGCGTACGCAGGGCGATGACTCCCGAGCACGAGAGCTGTTCGAGGAATGTTTGGCCCTGGCCCGGGAACTGGGAATGAAGCGAGTCATTGCCCATATGCTCAACAACCTTGGCAAGATTGCTCTTGATGAGGGAGACTATGATCAGGCCGTGGCCTTGTATGAGGAGGCACTAACGGGCTATCAAGAGTTAGCGTGGCAATGGGGGGTAGGCCTCGTACTCGGGAACCTGGGCAGGGTGGCCCATGCGCAGCATGAGTATGACCGTGCTCGATCCCTCTATCAAGAGAGCTTGGCGTTGTTCCGAGCGGAGGGCGATCAGCAGCGCATCGCGGATAAGCTCCATGACCTGGGCCACGTCGCCTATGACCGGGCAAGCTATAGCG
>JALZCF010000613.1 GCA_030863245.1 Chloroflexota bacterium | reverse complement strand
GTGGTGACGAGCGGCAATACCGCGCTCTTCTTGTTCGATTTCGATCCGGACGCGCCACTTGCCCCACCCGCGCCAAGTCAGGTTCACCACCTTGGTTTCGTTGTCGATGATCTTGAGGCTGCCGCGGCTCACCTACGTCGTCACTTCCCTGAGTTCCTCGGCCACTTCACGCTTCTGGAGCGCGAGGAGCGGTTGAGCCTCTATGGACACGTACACTTTGGCTCGATCCGCTTTATGATCCAACTCAGTCAGATCAAGGCCAAATACCGTGGCCTTGTCACCGAACCGGCCATCGAGGCAGCAAACGAGCTGTACGACTACGCGAGCAAGGATTACGGTGTGCGACTGGGGTAACAGAGCAACTAGATGGCAATCATCCAGGCATCCAATCTGACAAAAACCTTCCCGGGGCCCGACGGAGGCCAGATTCATGCACTTGGACCGCTAGACGTGACCATCGAGGCGGGGGAGTTCGTCACGATCGTGGGACCGAGTGGGTGCGGGAAGAGTACCTTCCTGCGATTGGTCGCGGGCCTGGAGGAACCTTCTAGCGGCACGTTGATGCTGGCGCAGTCAGGGGATGAGGAGCGCCCCTTCAACAGCATGGTCTTTCAGGGCGACTCGACCTTTCCTTGGATGACCGTGCATGGCAACGTCGAGTACGGACTACGCGTGCGAGGGGCGAGCGTGAAGCGACGCGAGCGCGTGGTTGACCAGATGCTCCGCATGGTGGGCCTGACGAAGTTCGCGGAGGCGTACCCCTACCAGCTCTCTGGTGGCATGCGGCAGCGAGTTGCCCTGGCACGCGCACTCGCCAATGATCCCACGGTACTACTAATGGACGAGCCCTTTGGTGCGCTCGACGAGCAGAACCGCGTGCTCCTCCAAGACGAGCTGCTACGGATCTGGGATGATACCGACAAGACCGTCCTGTTCGTCACCCACTCGATCGACGAGGCCATCGCCCTCGCCGACCGTGTCCTCGTGATGAGCGCCGCGCCCGGCCAGGTGATCGCCAAGTTCCCCGTCCCCTTCCCCCGCCCCCGCCAAGTCTTCGATCTCAAACGCAACCCTGCCTTCGGCGAGCTTACCTATGAGATCTGGCACAAGCTACGGGATCAAGTCAACGCCGCACGCACAGCGGAGGTAGCGTAAAACGTAACATACACTCGGTACCGCACGATCCGTAACATGCAATCCGCATTCTGCACTCCGCATTCCGCATTTCCATGAAAGACCGCCTTCTCCAACTCATCTCACCCTTGGTTCTCTTCGTCGTTTGGGAGGTCCTGGTGCGCACGGGCGTGCTGAACGTTACCTTTTTCCCGCCGCCGAGCGAGATCGCTGCGCGTTCCATGGAGCTATTGCGCGATGGGACATTGGTAGAGGAGACGATGGTGACCCTACGGCGCATGGCGGTGGGGTTCGTGCTGGCAGCGCTGCCAGGGGTGCTCGTCGGCGTGGCGATGGGAGTGAGCCGCACCACCCGGCTCGCATTCGCGCCACTCGTCGCTGCCATCTACCCTGTACCCAAAATCGCATTGGTGCCGATGGTCGTCATCCTCTTCGGGCTTGGCGAGACGAGCAAGTATGCCATCGTGGTGATCTCGGTCTTCTTTCTCGTGGCGATCAACACGATGGCGGGGGTGATGAACGTCGATCGCAAATACTTCGACATCGCCCGCAACAATGGCGCAAGTCGCTGGGACATCATCTGGACGGTCGCGATCCCTGGGGCACTGCCGAGCATCCTCACCGGCATCAACCTGGGACTTGGCTTCGCACTAACCGTTATCGTTGGAACAGAACTTCTCCTGCCTCAGCGAGGACTCGGCGCGCTGATCTGGCGGAGCTATCAAGTCTACGATATTGCTACTATCTTTACTGTCATCGTGGTAGTAGGGTTGCTTGGCTGGCTCCTCAACACGTTGGTGCTAGAACTCGAGAAACAACTGATTCCATGGCGGGTGGCGGAGGAGCGCCGCAGTCGCATACGGGAGGAGGAACCGCGGGTGCGACACTTCGTTCGGACTTGGTGGATGGCCGTTCGCCCCTTCAGCTTTACCGCCAGCATTACACCCGTCACGCTCGGCGCTGTGCTCGCCGGATACGAGGGTGCGTGGAACTGGTGGCTCTTCCTCGTGGTGCTTGTCGGTTCGGTCTCCATCCATGCCGGCACGAACCTGATAAACGATTACTACGACTGGAAGAAGGGCACCGACACACCCGAATCACTCGGACCCAACCGCCCCTTGAAGGAGGGCATCCTCACGCCCCATCAGGTCTTCTGGGGCGGTGTCTTCTTCTTCGCCTTTGGCTCGCTGCTGGGCCTCTATCTTGTCGCGACGCGGGGCCTCTTGATCCTCTGGCTTGGCGTCTTCAGCGTGCTCGCAGGCTGGTTCTACACGGCCGGCCCGGCCGCCTTTGCCTATGTCGGGCTGGGTGAGGTGATCGTCTTCCTCTTCATGGGTCCTGTCATGGTACTAGGCAGTTACTACGTCATGACGCAGAACGCTGGGCTTGCTCCCATCCTCATCTCGATCCCCATCGGCCTGCTCGTCGCTGCGATCCTGCACGCCAACAACATGCGCGATCTTGAGGGGGATCTGGAAAGAGGCAAGCGCACCCTTGCCAACATCCTAGGGCGGGAGGCCAGCAAGCGGGAGTACCTCGCACTTGTCGGCGGGAGCTACCTCTTACTTCTGCTCCTCGTCCTGCTGGGAATCGCACCCCGGTGGGCGCTGCTCGCACTGCTCACCCTCCCCACTGCCGTCGACCTCACCCGCCGCGCCTTCGCCACCGACGCCCCCCGCACCCTCAACAAAGTGCTCCGTGGCACCGCCAAACTCCACGAGCGCTTTGGCTGGCTGATGATAGCCGGCTTCGTGATGGCGATCCTCTTCCAGGGTTGAGGAACACCCCATCATTTGGCATTAACCAGCCCCTGGCCCCGCGGCGAGGCTGAATGAGGACGAGCTGGACAAATTGGCAGCCTTGTTGGAGCAAAGGCCACACGCTTCTGACTCTCGGAGTGAGATTGGGACTCGGAAGCGCGTACGCCAGGTGGTTTCGTTGGTCACTGACTTGTCCTTCCAACCAGTGAAATACAAAGCCTCAAGGAGTGTCGGATTTCCGACAGACACAGCTAGAAAAGCCTGTTATACTGCGCATCGCACCTCCCTCAACCTATCCTTGTAAGGAAGGGTCGTGACAGGTAGAGAGAGCTGTTATTTCACACTGTTTCATGAAGAAAGAGAAGGGAAAGCATGCGGTTAAAGCGTTCCGAGCAGTATCACAAGTGGATGCGCGGTGCCAGCACCTGGCTGATTATGCTCTTGATCTTAAGTGGGTTCGTAAGCACCCCGCAGGTTGCGCTCGCTCAGAGCGACAACTTCTGTCCTCCTGGGCAGAAGCCACAGTTTATCCTTGGTTTCGCTGAGTATAAGAGCCAGCATAGTGCAGCAGTGGGTGAGCCCGTCGAGTGTGAGCACCATGACGCACAAGGCAATGGCTATCAGCGAACGACGACGGGGCAGTTGGTTTGGACGAAGAGTCTGAACGCGGTGACGTTTTTCCCCCTTAGCTCAGCAACACCGCAGAGTGTCATTCAACTCCCGCCAGGATTCCAAATCGAGAAAGTGGTGGGTGATCTGACCTATCCCACGGCGCTTAGCTGGGATGACCAGGGACGGATGTTTGTTGCCGAGGCGGGTGGCGGGCTCAACCCAGAGCAGTTGGCCCCCTCCCGCATCCTGCGCATCGAACCTGGGCAGGCAACAGAAGTGGTTAACCTCACGGATAAAGGGGTAGTCGCTTCCGTCGTTGGGCTCACCTGGCATGATGGGGCATTCTACTTTACGCACCGTAATGCAGGAGATCTGACGGGGGCTGTCTCGAAGGTCACCCTGGATGGTGCCGTGACGCCACTATTTAGCGGGATTATTGACAGTAAGGCCGAGCATCAGATCAACGACATCAAAGTGGGGCCGGACGGACGGATGTATGTCACAGTGGGGCCAGCCACCAATGCTGGCGTGGTGGGTCCCGATCTCGCGCCATGGGTGATGCAGAGTCCTGATCTGCACACCACAGTATGCCAAGATATCGTGCTGACGGGACGTAACTTCAGGACACCGGACTTCCGCACCATGGACGATCCCAATGATATGACCGTGACAGGTGCTTTTGTCCCCTTTGGTACGGTGACGACACCCGGCCAGGTGATCCCGGGTACCGACAAGTGCGGCGGATCGATCCTAGTATTCGACCCGAACAACGCCGAAGCGACCATTCACCCGTACGCCTGGGGCTTCCGTAACCTGTTGGGACTCGCCTGGGACCCCAACACCGGCGAGATGTACGTCGCGCAAAACGGCTACGATATCCGCGGCGCCCGCTCCGTCAACGATGAGTGGGACCCCACTTATCGCGTGCGCGAGGGCGCCTGGTATGGCTGGCCAGATTTCTCGGCTACCTTCGAGCCAGTGACGGATCCCAAGTTTGCTGTGCCGGACAACTTACAGGCACCCGTCATTGTGAATGGTGAGGTCGTAGGCAAGGATCTCGGCTTCCTGATCGACCACGCCGCTAGCGGACTGACACCGCCCGACAAGTCCCTCATCCTAGGTCTGCATGGTTTCCACTCTTCCCCGTCGTTCATCGATGTCGCACCTGCCTCGTGGGGCGACCTCGAAGGCCACGTATTCGTCGCGGAGTGGGGCGACCTGACCCCGCCGACCGACCCCCTCTTCAAGGGAGTCTCCGGCTACCGTGTCTCCCAGGTCAACCCGGCGACAGGCGAGGTCACCCAGTTTGTCGGTAACCGCCAGCCGGGCGGCGCGTCCATGCAGGGAGCGGCAGGTAACGGCATCGAGCGGCCCTTCGATGTGAAGTTCGGTCCTGATGGCGCGCTGTACATCGTTGATTATGGTATTGTGACTATCGATCCTGCCCTCAGAGAACAAGGAAAGCCGCCCTACAACTACGTCCCTAAATCAGGGATTATCTGGCGCGTGACACGCACGAGTGGCGCGACGACGGTCGCAACGCCAGAGACTTCGGCTCCGCCCACCCCTGCTGCCACAATGCCCACATCTCCGGCGCCCTCCGAGACCGCGCCCACTAGCGCTCAAGCTGAAATCCGCGATGTGCAAGGGCGCGTGGTGGGTGAGGCGACCTTCACTCCCACGGACTCCGATGCCGTCCGGATTCACGTCGAGGTAAGTGGCTACAACCCGGTTGCGGGTAGCCACGGCATTCACATTCACGCCGTCGGGGAGTGTGAGCCGCCCTTCACCTCAGCCGGTGGTCACTTCAACCCAACGGGCGCGCAGCATGGTCTCGAAAATCCGCAAGGCCCGCATGCGGGAGACTTGCCCAACATGCAATTCTACGCCGATGGGAGCGGGGAGTACGAAGTGACGACCAACCGGATCACGCTCGGTCCGGGTGAGCGCTCGATCTTCGACGAGGATGGGAGCGCCATCGTGATTCACGCCAGTCCTGACGATCAAGTGACCGACCCAGCAGGCAACAGTGGCGATCGCATTGGCTGCGGGGTCATTATGCCCCGACCCTAAACCCTCTCTTACTGGCAAAGAGCAGCGCGGCACGATCTTCGTGCCGTGCTGCAAAAGGAGGAAGTGTCACGGGCCTGAGCAGTGAGGTCAGGATTCTGGCTCCGCGGCCCCGACCTCGCCAAGCAGCACAATCGGTCCTGTTGGCTGCTCACTTCCGCCGCGCGGCTCCACACTGACTCCTACGGTGGCATACTCCACATCGGAAGGTACATCGATGGGAGTGGAGGATGGTCCGATATCCTCCACCGCGAACAAGCCAGCCGGTACCGGTGCGCCTTCCGCTGGAATCAGCCAGAGTTCATAGCTCTGCTCCTCGGATAAAGGCTCCAGTCCTTGCCAGGCGAGCAGGCCCTGGTTCCCACTCTGACAGAAGATGCCCTGCGCATCGGGGGCAGCTTCGGTACCCGGCAGGACAACTACGCGTTGCGAGGTCAAGAGGATGGCCAGACGTTGTTGATTGAGTTCCAGTTGCTGCACTAAGGCTTGATTGTCCTGCTCCAACTCCACGACCTGCTCCTCTACCTCTCCAAGCTGTTCTTGCAATTGACTGGTGTAAAGGAGAAGGAAGAGCAGGACAACGAGTGAGAGGGCCGCGGCGCTTCTCCATAGCCACAGATTCGAGAACCAGCGCCGGAACATGCCTAGCACCGTATTGTCTCGTTCTGTTTCCCGCCTGGCGCTGGCTGGCACCTCTCCTTGAAGGTCGGCCTGTACTCGCGCCATGAGACGACGTTTTGCATCGGATGGCAAGGACGCCTCAGGCGCCGTATAGGCGAGTTGCGCCGTCGCGCTCTCTAACTCCTCAAGCTCGGCTAGCAGCTGGTGCTGTTGGGTGAGGTAACGGTCGATGGTCAACATCTCCTCCGGCTCGAGTGCACCAAGGACGTAGGCGGGCAGTAAGTCCAGTATTTCTTGATGAGTCAACTCGTCGTTCACGGTTCAACTCCCTCTGGACTCAATAGCCTGCTGCACGCAAGAGGCGTTCGAGCTTTTGGAGGCCCAGGCGTATTCTCGTTTTAATGGTTCCAAGTGGTGTATCGATGTGCTCCGCGATCTCGCTCTGGCTCATCCCCTCAAAGTAGGCGAGCTCCAAGCAGAGCCGCTGCTCGGGCGGGATCTGATCGAGGGCTTCCCGCACCTCTCGACGCTCCCTTCGCTGTTCGATCACTTGATCGACGGCGCTAGTCGTGGCCTCAAGCGTATTCCACAGCTCTTGTTCCGCTTCCTCAGTCGCCGTCGTTACCGGTTGTGGCCGCGCACTGTGACGGCGGAGCTGGTCGAGGCTTTTATTGCGAGCGATGCGATACAGCCACGCCGCGGCCGTGCCCCCACGGAAGTCGTCTGCTTTTTTCCATACCTGCCAAAAGGTTTCTTGCAGCAGCTCATCGGCAACCTCACGCGAGCGCACGATGCGTAAGATGAGATTATAGACCACCTGGGCGTGGCGGTCATACAGGGCCTCTAGTGCTTCTGTATCGTGTTTAGCTATTAATTGAAGTAGCGCTTCATCCGACTTACGCTCGTAATCCACAGGCAACCATACCCCATCGGTAAAAGCCCTGCTACGTGGAATGACGTAACAAAGGCTGATTTGGATGTATATAGGCGCCTTAAAGCAATCATGGTACCAACCGGCCGGGAGAGAAGCATAGTGCGATGCGTGGTAGGTATAGGGAAGGTTACGCAACGCAGAGGATAGCACAAGAATCCGGGTTGCCAACCGAACGAAATGCTACTCAGTGCATAGGTACCTCTTCTAGAAACC
>JALZCF010000544.1 GCA_030863245.1 Chloroflexota bacterium | reverse complement strand
GGCCGACCCGTCAAACCCATAGCACTCTGTCAATTCTCATCCTTTGTGGCGTGTCAATATCAGGGCTTGACCATGTTGGTGAATAGTATGCGCAGGATGAACAAGATCCCTCAAGTGCAGACGTCGTGCTTGCTCAGTATAGGCTTCTATGGAAAAATAGCTACCGATTAGTAAACATGATGGGAAGCTATTGGTGAAAATAGGTACGCTTGACATAATTGTTATGCGGGCTGCTATCAAGGAGCTGCAATTGTTATCGAGTAACTGTAGCAGGTCAGTGTACTAGTCCTACCATTATAGGGCTACTATTATAAGGAGACGCCATGAGCAAACGCCGAAATCCTTGGATCGCACCGACTATTTCCGGAAAGCAGAACAACGTAGCCGAAACCCCATCGTCTGTGCCAGAGATCAAAGAACTAGCCCTTGATGACGAAGCGATGGGCAACACAACCCGTCTAGCCCGCCCTCCACTGGAACGCGCTGGCATGGCAGCAAATCGCGCGGCAGCACGGGGAGTATTTGAGGAGTACCGCGAGCGTCTTGCTACCAATACCATCAAGCGACAGCGAGCCGGCATCGAACAATTTAGCCGCTACCTTCAAGATGCCGGCGTTGCAGCCGATGCGGAGAGGCTATGGCAGGAACCAGATGCATGGGTAGGCATCACCTGGGGGCTAGTGAAGGGATTTGTGCGGTGGTTGTTACAGGAGGGATATGCGACCGGTACTATCAACGTAAGGCTCGCGACCATTCGCAGCTACGCAAAACTAGCCGCACAGGCCGGAGCCATTGCGCCCGACGACCTCGGGCTCATCCTGACAGTCAAGGGCTATAGCCGGAAGCAAGGCCGAAATATAGACGCACAGCGCGCAGTCACACGTGTAGGCGAGAAAAAGGTGGCACCGGTACGAGTAAGCGAGGAGGAAGCAGCAGCGTTGAAGCGACAACCAGATACACCGCAGGGGCGGCGCGACGCGCTACTCATGTGCCTGCTCCTTGAGCACGGCCTTAGGGTCGGCGAGGTAGCAGAGCTAAAAACGAAGAATATTGATCTCCAAACGCGCACCATGACCTTTTACCGCCGTAAGGTGGACGAAACACAGACGCATAAGCTATCGGCCGACACGCTCCGCGCGGCATGGGTCTATCTAGAGCAGGATGCGCACCCCGCCGGGCAACTACTACGAGGAAGTCGAAAGAGTGGTGAGCTAGCCGGGAGCATGAGCGTTCGCGCCATTCGCCAACGAGTGCGGGCACTGGGCGAGCAGATCGGTATCGATCGGCTCTCGCCACACGATTGTCGTCACTACTGGGCTACCTACTGGGCACCCCGCGTCTCGATCAAACAACTACAGAAGGCAGGTGGTTGGTCCTCACCCACGATGCCGCTACACTATGCAAAGGCTGCCGAGATCGCCAATGAGGGCATGGCCTAAGACGAACGTGAAAACTCCTTCAGTTACTCTCGCCACGAATTCATGGACATATACGACAAAGTGTTGTAACCTAGACTTGATCACCGCCGGACGTAACATCTAAACATTTGACAGGAGGCCAAGCATGGCTAGAGTCGCAATTAATGGACTGGGGCGGATCGGGAGGGCTGCCCTGAAAGTTGTCCGGGAGACGCCAGAGCTGGAGCTAGTGACCGTTAACGACATCGCTCCGGCGGACAACATTGCCTACCTTATTAAGTACGACTCGGTATATGGTCGTTACCCGGAAGACGTGCGCGCCGAGGGTGACCAACTCATTATCGGTGATGACAGTTACCCCTATCTCAGCGAAAAAGATCCCGCCGATTTGCCCTGGGATGAGATGGGAATCGATCTGGTTTTCGAGTGTACAGGGCTCTTTAGGGAAACGCAGGGCGCCGCCAAGCATATCGAAGCAGGTGCCCAGTATGTCATTATCTCAGCACCCACAAAGAGTGAGGATACACCTACCATCGTCTATGGTGTAAACCAGCCGGATGAAGCAACACGCATCCTTTCCTGTGCCAGCTGCACCACCAACAATATTGCACCCGTCGTGGAAGTCGTCGGGCGACGCATTGGCATCAAGAAGGCTATCATGACAACGGTGCACGGCTACACAGCCAGCCAATCACTAGTCGATGCCCCAAGCAAGAAGGAACGACGCGGGCGAGCCGCTGCCCTGAACATCGTCCCCACATCGACAGGCGCTGCGATCGCAACAACCAAGACGCTTCCGCAGTACCAGGACCTCTTCCACGGTATTGCCATGCGCGTGCCAGTGCCCGTTGGCTCTATCGCGGATATTGTCTTTGTAACAGAGCGCGACACCACAGTCGAGGAGATCAATCAGATCCTGCGTGAGGAGGCCAGCACGGAACGCTATCAAGGAGTCCTCGGCGCTACAGATGAACCGCTGGTCTCGACCGATATCATCGGTGATCCACGAGCCTCAGTGGTTGATCTGAGCATGACACAGGTAGTGGATGGCGACCTAGTCAAAGTACTGACCTGGTATGACAATGAGTGGGGCTACACGAACCAGATGGTTCGCCAAGCCTTGAAGATATTCAGCTCTCGAGAGGAAGCCGAGACAGTCCGCACTTGATGTTCCTGTGCTGAACTTCCCAGTTCCGTCATTGTAAGGCGAGTCGCTCTGGGAACTGGGAAGTTCCACTCTTCCTACGTGGCGTACCGAGGGCGACCGATCGTGACGACCCCACGCGAAGAAGGTGCAGAGCTGCTCCTTTTCGAATAGAATATAGGGTTGTGTCGGACTTCCACCCAAGGCAGTGTAGAACGCCTCCATGAAATTTACCTATCACGCACGGACGGATACCGGCTTGGTACGCGCGCTGAATGAGGACAGCGTACGCATCGTGCGTCCCGAGGACAAAACGCTACAGGAGACCCGTGGTGACCTACTTGTGGTAGCAGACGGGATGGGCGGCCATCAGTCCGGCGAAGTGGCCAGTGAGCAGACGGTCGAGACCATCAGTGAGAGGTACTACAAGCTCCCTGGGTCGCCAGCAGCGGCATTGGTCGAGGCGATCCAGGAAGCGAACGATGAGGTTTTCCGCCGGGCGCGTGCAGAGGACCGACCGGGGATGGGAACAACCGTGGTAGCAGCGGCGCGCGTGGCTGACAAGCTCTATATTGCTCATGTCGGCGATAGCCGCCTCTACCTTATTCGCGACCGGCAAATCCGTCCCCTAACTGAAGATCACTCTTTGGTAGCCGAGCAGGTAGCGGCTGGCCTCCTCACACCTGAGCAGGCAGAGCACCATCCCCATCGCAACGTTATCTCGCGTGCCGTTGGCACGTCACCCGAGTTGGAAGTTGAATTGTCTGCCATCTCTCCCCTTCAGTTGGAGCAGGGGGATATTATTCTGCTCTGCTCCGACGGGCTTACCGAACATGTCAAGCCTCCACGCATCCTGCAGCTCGTCCAGAATCGCACGCCCGAGAAGGCGACCCAGGCGCTGGTCGATGCAGCCAACTCGGCGGGTGGTACCGACAACATTTCTGTTATCGTGGCGCGTGTCGGCGAGATGCCCAACCGAGATGCTGCGACGAAGCCACTCCCAACGGTCGCCTCTGGTGACGATCCCGATCGCCCTACAGAGCCGCTGCCTACGGCGTCCGATGGAGGACCTATATCTCCCAGCACTTCCGCTAGCACACATAGCAGTGGTTTTAGCGCGCTACTGGGAATTGTGGCAAGTCTCCTCGTTCTAGCACTTCTCGGTGGCGTCGGATGGCTGGCATGGAGCACAACAGCCATGGAGGAGCAGGATGTCGACACAACAACGGACCCTCCGCCAAACAACCTCCTCGTACCACATGGCACCGACGGCACACCCCTACCTGTGGAGACGACGACCAATGAGCCGGGTATCGCACCGCTGTCCACAAACACGCGCTCTCCGCTTCGTACCGGCACTCCCCAGGCTACCCTGTCGCCTTCCCCGACCGCAACTACGGAACCATCCGTGACATCGACCCCTATTACCCCAACCCAGATTCCAACCAATACCTCAGGTCTAGCCCCTTCGTCGCCGTGATCCTCCCACCCGACCTGCTCCTTCGTGCCTACGTCCAAGGTCTCTTCCCCATGGCCGAGGAGAATGGCACGATCTATTGGTATGATCCCGACCCGCGCGCCATCATCCCACTGGACCGCTTTCATGTGCCACGCCGCCTAGCACGAACGGTGCAACAGAGGCGCTTCGAGATACGCATCGATCACGCATTCCGAGCGGTAGTGGAGGGGTGTGCTGACCGGGAGTCCACATGGATCAGCGACGAGATTGTCGAAAGTTACGACATGCTGCACCGGCTAGGCTTTGCTCACAGTTTGGAGACATGGCATGAAGGACGGTTGGTTGGCGGCATCTACGGCGTCTCCATCCGGGGCCTGTTCGCGGGTGAGAGTATGTTCCACCGCGAGCGCGACGCGAGTAAGGTCGCTCTGGTCCATCTAGTCGAGCAGCTACGTGCAGGTGGATACACCATCTTCGACGTACAATTCAGTAACCCACACCTCGCGCAATTCGGCGTTATCGAGATTCCCCGCGCCGAATACAAGGCCCGACTTGCCGAGGCATTGACTGTAGATGCAATGTTCGGGATCGAATAGGCGAAATCGGCACGACTATTGCTTCTTCGCAAAAGAGTTTTCGCCAGCGAGGCGGAGACATAGCGCCCAGAGTGGGCGCTTTGTGAGTGTGCGAGGATGTTATCAACATCGTGATATGGCTGATATCTGAGTGAATATCATGGGGAAAGAGAAACTATCCAACGACGTCGGCCACTTCTTTAAAGAAGCGTGGAAAGCAGTGCGAACGGTGGCTGAGGCATACAGCGAGGAGGTACTGCGCGAGGCAGTTCGCCAAAGGCCGGAATTGGAGCCTGTAGGCCGCGAGGTCGCGCTAGAGGAGCTCCGCCCCGGTGCACACGTAGATAGATCGGGTCAAGTCACCTTTGTGCTGTTCGCGCCTGGCAAGGAGAAGGTGTCCTTGGTTGGTTCATTCAACGAATGGGACCAAGACGCCAACCCCATGCGCGAGACGGAAGAGGGCTTCTGGTGGACCTGCGTAGAGTTGCCCAAAGGAGAGCACTCTTACCAGTACGTGGTTGATGGCAATCTGCGGATCGGCGATCCCTACGCTCGAGAGGTGAAGTGGGATGAGGGTGGTCCCAAGGCGACCGTTCAGGTGGGTAAGGAACCATACCGTTGGCATGATGGTGAGTTCCATCCCCGCCCGTTGGAGGATCTGATCATTTACGAGGTCCACGTCGGCGATTTCACTCCCGAGGGCACTTTCGAGGCGATGCGGAAGCGGTTGGATTACCTTGAGGAACTTGGGGTAACGGCTATCGAGTTGATGCCCATCAGTGAGTTTCCGACGGATCGCTCTTGGGGATACAACCCTGCATTTTTCTTTGCGCCCGAGCGTGCCTATGGGGATCCGGACGATTTGAAGCGACTGATCGATGAGGCACACCAACGCGGAATCGCGGTCATCCTTGACATGGTTCTCAATCACACCCAACAAGAGAACCCACTGAACCAACTGTGGCCTTACGAGGATAATCCCTACTTCTCCGGCGGGAACCCTTGGGGCATGCCAGACTTCGATCATTATAGTGATGTCACCAAAACCTTTATTCGCGACGTGCAGGATTACTGGCTCCGCGAGTACCACGTGGATGGTTTCCGCTATGATGCTACCGCTTATATCGAGTCGGATACCTTTAACGGCATTGGCTTCTTCACTTGGGCCGCACGCCAGACCAACCCCGATGTCTATCTCATCTCTGAGCATTTGCCGCAGGATCCATGGTGGGTGCTCAATACGGAGATGGATGCGCAATGGCATGACACCTTCCACGATGTGATGAAGGCACAGCTACGCGAGGGGGAATTTGAGGGCGGACGACAGTGGGGCGACCTGGACGCAGTAGAGCGTGCACTCTACTATAAGTTGGACGGCTATACGCACCCGCGCCAGGTTATCAACTACACTGCCAGCCACGACGAGCAGCGCGTTGTCCATGAGGCTCTCTCCAATCCCCATTTGAATGATGAGATCGCCTTGCGAAAGGCAAAGCTCGGTATGACTGCCGTCATCGCCGCTGCTGGAGTTCCAATGCTCTACGCAGGTGAGGAAATCGGCATGGAGCGCGAGCGGTCAACTGGCAAGGTGGAGTTTCAGTGGGAACGGCTGGAATCGGACGACGCAGCGCAGAAGCTTCACAAATACTGGAAGAGAATGGCCTGGCTGCGTAACACCCATCCCGCACTCCGCTCCCCGAACTACCAGACATTACGCAAATACGGGAAGGAGAAGGTCATTGCCTTTCAGAGGTGGAACGATGATGGCGACGTCGTTGTCATCGTTCTCAACTTCTCCAACGAGCGTTTCACGCTTCCAGTTCCTTTCCCGATTTCAGGGGAATGGTACGAGTTCGTTCTTGACTATGTGATAGATGCGGATGGCGATCGCGAGGTGGAGATCGAGGTGCTGCCCTCAGCGAGTGTGATCTTCTGTTTGTGGAAGAACTGGTGATGATGCACTCCCTTCTTTAATGGTTTGTCAAGATGCGGCGTTGCCTAGCCAACCTCGAATCGTTGATGGAGTAACTGGCTCGTGTAAGAGGCGTCCGAACCAGTTGATAGCTTCCCCCCGTTCGAAGAGTTGGTCCAGTAACTCGCCACCTCGAGTATAGGTGAAGAGGTAGGAACGGAAGTTGGGATGGGTCATGAACTGGAGTGACTTGCACGCTTCCTCCGCCGTTGCGAGACGATAGCGTTGGATATAACGAAGAATTTCCTCGTCGCTTGCACCTCCCTCGTACAGCAGGAGTGCCGCATTGCCGGTAACCCCACGTAGCTCCTTTTTCGCTTCTCTGATCTGGAGCATCGTCTCCACCGGTGCGTCATGCAGGCCCGCTCGCTTGGTCAGGTCGTCTACCAGCCATTCACGAAGCGCCTCGTCGCTTATCACGATCTGCCGAGCGCGCGTGGCGATCCCTTCACTGACGACACACTCGGGTGCGTTGATGAGCAGGATCGAGTGCTCTCCTCTCCCTAGTTCCTGGAAGAGGTGGCACTCCTTGATCGCATGCTCCGTGTGATGGCCTGGATATGCCTCGTGGGCTATGAGATCTGGTAGTTCGGTCAGATAGATGGGGAGGTCAGTATTTATATCGATACGGGAGCGGTAATTGCCAAGGTACCAGTTGTAGGCACCCCACGGCTCATTCTCTACCAATTGCACCACGAATGATTCCCCTTCTGGTAGTTCGAACAGCTCGCACGTGCGGCGGCGTAGTTCCTGCATGATTGCGTCAAGTAAGGCTGGTAATCGCTCTGGTGCCACCTCAAATTGCTCGCGAAACATCTGTTCCCGCGCCGCGAGCGAACCCCTGCCTGGAAGCAGCGCGTCAATGGTGGCAAGTGCCTCCTCGAAACCTTTCTCGGGTACGTGCTCTGCCTCAACGTCATAAAGAAGCCGTACTTCTTGGGTATAGGGTATCTGCTCCCCCCGCAGGAGTGCCACGGTGGTCTGCAACGCACGTACCTGTGCTGCTAGGAAGGCACGACGCTCCTCATCCTGCAGCCCAGCGATTATGGTTGCTAAGTCGTCCGTGCGGCGTGCCACCTCTGGTAGTGACCACCTCTCATTTACCTTCCACTCCTCTGGCCCGTAATACCCATCGATGTAGCCTGGGTTGTGCTGCTCGATTGCGTGGGCTAGCTCGACATATGTGCGAGATAGGTCATCCATCTTCTGCTATCCTTTCCGCGTCCGGTTAGCTCTAGTGTACCAAGCTGAATTGAGTGAGTCCGTAATGCACGTGCAATATGCAAGACTCTCTGACAGCTTATACTCGGCTTGGCGTGCTTGCATGAGTCTACCATTGGCACATTGAATATGAAATGTGAGGAGCGCCGCTATGATTCTTCGCACTTCCATCCTCTTTGGTTTGCTTCTCGCCTTGCGATATACTCCTGCCATGGAAGATAGAATAGATAACTAGGGGGCCTCATGGCTTTCTCGACGGAACAATTCCGGACACCGCTACTATGGGATGGAGCGATGGGGACGGAGTTAGCGCACCAGGATGGCCTTGATGGCGACCTGACTGCTGAAGCGCTGAACCTTGTAGCGCCTGACGTTGTGCGCGCGGTGCATCATTCCTACGTAGCAGCCGGGGCGGATATCCTGCAGACCAATACCTATCAGGCAACTCGGGTGGCGCTGGCGCCCCAGCACTTAAGTGTGGAGGAGATCAACGCAACCGCCGTACGCCATGCTCGTTCGGTGGCAGATAGTGCTGCGAGCCGGCGGGTGTGGGTGGCAGGCTCCCTTGGACCGCTTGGGGACAAGCGTTATGCCTTCGATATTTTAAGCGACAGACAGATGGAGCAGATCTACGTGGAGCAGATCCGCGCACTCGCGGCGGCTGGAGTTGACTTACTCGTCGCGGAGACGATGGGCGACTACCGCGAAGCGATGGCTGTGGCAAAGGCGGCACGGCAGGTGGCACCTGATTTGCCACTGGTTGTGCAGCTCGAGGTGGTCGATGGGCAAACCTTAGGTGGACGGATCGACCTTGGAACGGTAGTTCGTTGGTTGGAGAGTGTCGGTATTGGCGCGATCGGTGCGAATTGCCGCGTGGGGCCAGACGTCATGCGGCGCACGGCGCATCGGTTGTTGGAGGTTACCGATCTACCAATTTCACTGCAGCCCAATGCGGGTACCGTTGGGATCGACTATACAGGCAGGATGCATGCGTTTGGTGATCCCGACGATTTTGCGGGGTTTGCGTCTTGGGCCGTGTCGGAGGGCATCACCCTTGTGGGCAGTTGCTGTCATAGTACGCCCCGTCATACTGCTGCCATGCGTGAGGCACTCGATCGTACTCCGCTTGCGACGCGTACTCGGCGGCCTCGCCGTTCGCGCTCACGGCTAGAGAGCCGTTTGCGGAATGGCGAGTTTGTTATCTGTGTCGAGATTGATCCTCCTACAGACGATGAGTACCAGCTTAACCCAGGCGTTTTGCAGCAAAAGATCGATGGGGCACGCTATCTAGAGCAGCACTATGGCGTCGATGTCATCACGATCGCTGATCATACTATGGGTAAACCCTGGCTTGATCCCTTCCCCTTCGCGGAGGTCATGCGGCCTCATCTCCATCATGCGGATCTACTCTTGCATTACTCTTGTCGCAACAAGGCTGAGACTGATATCACTGGCAACTTCGCGAGTTTTAAGCTTTACGGTTATCGCAATATCTTGATCGTCACGGGCGACCCGCCCGCGAACCCAGAGGATGAAAGCTTCTTTCGCTTTAGCTCGACGAAGCTCCTCAAGCGGATCAGCCAAGAGCACCCTGATAGTTTCTTTCTTGCGTGCGCCTTTGATCACACTCGTGGGATGCACCGTGGCGAGCGGGGGATCGATGGGGAGGTCCGCCGGCTCCAACGCAAGATTGAGGGTGGAGCTCGTTTTGCGTTGACTCAGCCAGTATTTCTTGACCGTATCAATTTACTACACGAAAAGGTTAAGGATCTAGCAATCCCGATCCTGCCGGGCATCATGCCGATCTTCAGCGTGCGCCATGCCGAGGTCGTCAGCCAATTCGGCGGCATCGTTGTCCCAGAGTATGTTATCGAACGCTTACAGGAAGCAGGCGACGATCGCGACAAGAAAACGGAAGCCGCGATCGAGGTTGCAGGTGATATTGCTCATCGCGCCCAAGAGCTTGGCTTCCCTGGGGTCTACATTATCTCTAGCTTCAACCGCTTTGATGTGATTGCAGGCTTAATAGCGCGAATGAAGGTGGATGAGAAGGAGCTTTGATAATGGAACATATCGAGTACGGAGATATTCCCCTCGATACTTTCCGTGAATACGGTCACGAATTGATCGAGTGGGTGGCACGCTACTTGGAACACCCCGAGCAGTATCCAGTGTTAGCACAGGTGAAACCGGGCGAGATTCATGCTGCGCTTCCTGAGTCACCACCTGCCGAGCGAGAATCACTGGATGAGATTCTGGCAGATTTCCACGAGACGATCCTGCCAGGTGTGACGCACTGGAACCACCCTGGCTTCTTCGCCTACTTCGCAATCACCTCCTCCGCACCGGGTATCTTGGCCGAGTTGCTGAGTGCTGCGCTGAATGTCAATGGCATGCTATGGAAGACCTCTCCCAGCGCAACGGAACTGGAAGAGGTGGC
Organism: Chloroflexota bacterium; assembly: GCA_030863245.1. Taxonomy (GTDB): domain Bacteria; phylum Chloroflexota; class Anaerolineae; order Ardenticatenales; family Ardenticatenaceae; genus JALZCF01. The sequence continues at coordinate 9,744 of JALZCF010000544.1, read as the reverse complement.
GTTGGATTGGTTGCGGCAGATGCTAGGCCTGGGCGACGGTTGGTTTGGCATCATCAACGACACCGCCTCGATCTCCTCGCTCCTTGCGCTCGCTGCCGCACGCGAGTGGAAACCCGAACTGCAGATTCGCCAGAAGGGAATGGCAGGACGTGACGATCTGCCTGTGCTTCGGGTCTATACCTCCGAGCAATCCCATTCTTCTATTGATAAGGCCGCGATCATGCTTGGCATGGGCCATGAAAACGTGGTCCACATTGAGGTGGATGAGCAGTTCCGCATGCGCCCGGAGTCTCTGCACAAGGCGATCCGGGCGGACAAGGCGGCGGGCCACCTACCCATCGCGACTGTGGCAACCGTTGGTACAACAAGCACCACCAGCATCGATCCCGTACGCGCTATTGCTGACATCTGTAAAGATGAGGGTCTCTGGTTGCACGTGGACGGGGCCTACGGTGGTGTGGCAGCCGTTGTCCCTGAGATGCAATGGATTCTGGATGGCATCGAGCTAGCGCACTCCCTTGTCGTGAACCCACACAAGTGGCTCTTCACGCCGATTGACCTCTCCGCCTTTTTCACCCGTCACCCCGACGTGCTCAAGCGCGCCTTCTCCCTCGTGCCAGAGTACCTCGTTACCGCAGAACAGGACGAGGTGACCAACTTCATGGATTATGGTGTGCAGCTCGGGCGCTGCTTCCGGGCATTGAAGCTATGGATGGTCATCCGCGCCTTCGGGGTTGAGGGTATCGCAGCGCGCCTGCGTGGACATATCGCAATGGCACAGCAGTTTGCGAGATGGGTCGATGCCGCAAAAGAGTGGGAGCGCGTGGCCCCTACTCCCTTTTCCACCGTATGCTTCCGTTATGCGCCGGACGGCGTCGAGGACGTGACGATAAATGAGTGGAATGAACAGATCCTGAATGATGTCAATGCTAGTGGCGAAGTCTACCTCTCCCACACCAAGCTGCACGACAAATTCACTCTCCGCCTCGCCATCGGCAACATTCGGACGGAACCCCATCATGTGGAAAGAGCATGGCACCTGCTACAGAAAGCAACGGAGGAGGTAAAGCAGAGAGCGCTACATGAGCTATGATGCTATCATTGTTGGCGGCGGGCACAATGGGTTGATCTGCGCTGCCTACTTGGCGAGAGCAGGCTTGAGAGTGGTAGTACTAGAGCGTCGGACAATTGTCGGGGGCGCGGTCATGACGGAGGAATTGTGGCCCGGCTATCAAGTGGATACTTGTAGCGTGCTGCATATTGCCATCCACACCACTCCTATTATCGAAGAGCTAGAACTAGCAAGATTTGGTCTGCGCTACCTCCCTGCCGACCCATGGGCTTTCGCCCCCTTCGAGGATGGCACCACACTGTTCTTCTACCGGGATCTTGAGCAAACCTGCCAGGCTATCAGTGAAGCGTGCGGCGAGCGGGATGCGGAGGCCTACCACAACTTTGCTCGAGAGTGGATCGCGCTTGCCAAGCCGATGTATAACCTCTTCCTCCGGCCCCCAACGATGAAACATGTAGCAACCGCCTGGAGTTGGAGAGAACTCCCACAACTCCGTGCTGCGTCAAGGGTAGGAGATGTGCAGGAGGCCATGAAGCCTTACGGCCGTGTGCTAGAGGAGCGCTTCGAGAACCCAAAGCTTCGCGCCACGCTGGCGTGGCTTGGCGCTCAGGCAGGTGCACCACCCAACGAGCCTGGGGGCGCAGGACAGTTTATCTGGTTGGCCATGTTGCATTCGGTTGGTGCCTGGCATCCAGTTGGAGGAAGTGGAAGGCTGACGCAGGCGCTTGCCAGCTGCGTCGAGCATCATGGTGGTACGGTACGCAGCGGAGCTGAGGTAAAGCGCATCTTGCTAGCCAATGGCGAGGTGACGGGGGTCGAACTAGCGGATGGTGAACGGGTGGCCGCATCGCTTGTCGTCGGAGCCGGGCACGTTCAGACGATGTTACTTGACCTATTGCCTCCCGGCGCGATACCAGTACCACTTAGGCGGAGCGTAGAGGCACTCAAGGTTGGTCCAGGGATCGGGATGACGCTACGTGCGTCAGCGAAAGAGTTGCCAGCGTACCCAAGCACCGATGTGGATGGTACAGACGTCCACGAGGCATATTATGGCATGCAGCTATACTGCCCCTCCATCGACTACCTCGATCATGCCTTCCACCAGGCTTCCTTGGGGCAACCCCCAGATGGACCTGCTGTCATGGCGATGACACCATCTGCCTATGATCGTACCATTGTTCCAGAAGGTAAGCAGAGCATCTACTTCTGGGCTCAATGGCATCCCTACGCTCTTCGAAATGGAGAACAGTGGGATGCAATCGCCGAGCAGGAGGCAGAGAAGATCGTGCGGGCGATGAGCCAGGTGGCGCCGAACTTGATGCACGCGATCGAGTGGGAACGGGTTTTCATTCAGACCCCTAAGACGCTCGCGGAGCGTGCAGGGTTGCGTGGCGGCAACATCATGCACCTTGACATGTCGCTCGATCAGATGTTCAACGGCCGTCCCCTCCCCGAACTCAGTGATTACCGGACCCCAATTCGTGGTCTATATCTGAGTGGTGCCAGCACGCATCCCGGTGGCGGCGTCTTTGGCGCACCGGGTCATAACAGCGCCCATACCATCCTCAGCGATCTTACGGCACAGAACCGTAGTTCTTGGACGAACAGGTTGGTGCGGCGGGTCACCGAACGGCTAATGGGGTAGCAGTGCCCAAAAGACAAACACACGACATGGTATCAGTCAGTAAAGGGTGAGTAGAGCAACAAGTTGGGCGATTGACCACGCAGGTTACTTAATGCACCGGACGTGGCGTTGTTAACAAGCGCATTCCGCACCTCGCTTGGTGAGGCATCGCGGTTCCTTTCAAGGTAGAGCGCAGCGACGCCTGCTACATGCGGTGTCGCCATCGAGGTGCCGCTGTACGTGGCGACCGCGTCGCTGGCCGTATTCCAAGCAGAGGTGATCTCCGAGCCAGGGGCGAAGATATCCACGCATCTCCCCCAGTTCGAGAAGGAGGAGCGGGCATCAGACGAATCGCTAGCACCAACGGTGATGGCCGACGGAACGCGGGCGGGAGAGAAGAAACACGCGTTCCGATCGCTGTTACCAGCCGCTACGGCAAAGGTGATGCCAGCATGAATGGAGTTGTGGACAGCATAGTCAATCGCTTTTGACCCTTTGCCACCAAGGCTCATGTTTGCCACGGCGGGCTTCACGTGGTGGGCTGTTACCCAATCCAATCCGGCAAGTATGTTCGATAGTTGGCCTAGTCCTTTGCAGCCCAGCACACGCACCGCGTGTACCTTCGCATTTTTCGCCACGCCGTACGTGCCGCCCGCAATTGTTCCCGCAACGTGTGTACCGTGTCCATGACAGTCGTCCGCACTGCCGCCGTCCACCGCGTCAAAGCCACTTACCGCGCGCCCACCAAACTCGCTGTGGGAGAGATGGATACCGGTATCGATGACGTAGACATTGACGCCTGCACCGCTTGCATCGTACGTATAGCTGTTACTCAAGGGAAGATTGCGTTGGTCAAGGCGATCGATGCCCCAGGTTGCGGGGCTTTGAGTGTCCAATATGGACACTATCCGGTCGGGCTCGATGAAGGCCACATGGGAGTTCCTCTCAAGGGCCTCAACCCCTTCCGGCACGAGACGGGCCGCAAAACCTTTTAGGGCATGTTCGTAGCTTCTGAGTAACTCACCGCCGTGGGCCTGGACAAGCCTCGTGGCAAGAGGACCCGCGTCGACCGTGTTATCCTTGAAGACGGCGATGTATTGGTCCTTTATAAGCTCTCCCGCACCCTCGATGACAGGTACTGGTACCTCTCGCTCCGGTCGCTGTGCAGTTGCGGGAGTTGGTGCCGCAGTGGCTGCGATGAGTACAGCCAAAACCAATAATAGGAACGCGAGACGATATCGGGTAGGTTGCCAGCGCTGCACGTGCATTGTTTCCTCCTTCAGATCCATTGTACCGCGACAATCGCGCCGCAGTCCGATATGGCGTATGGGTCCGGCCAGTTTAATGATTGAGGTCGCGGCCCATTATAGTGATTTCGCCCCAATGTATCAACTTGACGGTGAACTACTAAATTATATGGCAAAGTAGCTTAGATACAGCTCTTGAGGTACGGCCATAATATTAGGTAAGGAGGATCTGTACTATCGAAAGGTGAATGGCAAGTACAATGACTTCGTCTCCCGCTTCGTCTCTCGGAGGAGTGTTTCAGCCTGCATCAGTGGCTCGATCAGACCGTTGCCCGCATGGTCGGTGGCTATTACGCCAAAACGATAGCGGTGCCCCTCGCTTCCCTGAACCAACGTGCTACCACTCGCGGGTTGTTCCGTCAACCAGCGTTCCCAAGGGCCATCGTCTACCTGGATCCAGATCGTCACTCCATCCTGCACCACCCCGGAACCTCTGTCTGTCGTCTCCCACTCAAGCTGAAAGATGGTGGGGGAAACGTGCTCTAGGGTTAAGTGGGTGACAGGCGGTAAGGTGTCTCGTTCGATGAGCAGATACGGCTTGCCACCTATGTACGTCGCCGAGTTGGGCTGCCGAGGGTTGGTGGACCCGGGTAGCGACACCTCGTACGAGCCATCCACTGGCGTTAGCTCCACGTAACTTCCATCCAGCGCGATGAGATGTGCCTGTGCGCCGGTCGCAGGAACATGGGTCACCGCGTCCTCTGTCCCGATCGTCCATAGTAAGAGGCGACGCTCGCTGCTTTCCGAGTGATAGAAAGCAACGCGGCGCACCGCGTCATTCTCTGTGTCCTCCCAAAGTATTTCCGTGTCGGGAAAGTAACGTGTGGCCAGTTGGTAGGCACTATAAGCGAGGCGGGGCTGTGCGTTGTGTGGAACGCAGAAAGCGTCGGTCTCGTTGGTCATGAGGCCGAAGGCGTCGGCTGGAGGTGCTGAACGATTCTCATTACCGCAGTCGTCGTGCAATTGAAAGTGGAAGATAGGGCCGCCGCCAGCCAAGCGTGTGTAGGCAACGTTCTGCCAGATGAACGAGGCTTGCCCCTCCACATCTGCCCGGTGCGCATTGGGGCAGAAAGGACCAATCTCATCCCCACATGCCGGGACCCCGCTCTCGGTGATCCAGACAGACTTGCTCTCCCACCCCGTGCCCGCAAGTACATCACGAATCCGCTGTGTGTACTGGTAACCCTTAGTCACGTCAGAATAGTGATGACTGGCCGCCGCGTCGAAGAAGCCATTATGTTCTGCTGCCATGGAATCTGCTTTCAGCGTGTCAATCAGCGCAGGGAGAAAGTCGGGGTTCTCGTAGTGGGCCAGCCCGCCCCATAGGACGACTGCCTCTGGGTCGACCTGCTTGATGACGAGGTAGGCAACTTTTAGTAGACGTGCATACTGAACGGGTGTGCCGGTCCAGAACAGACAGAGATCGGGCTCATTCCAAATTTCCCAATGACGTACATTCAGTTGTGCGCTGCCGCCTGGGCGATAACGTTCGGCGGCCTGGTGGACGAAGCGCGCCCAGGGATTGGCCGGGTTGATCTCCTTATCCGGGGCAGGGAGGTCCGTGCCGTCCGCGAAAATCGGTTCGTCCAATCCAGTGGGCGGGCGCATACCATCGCGGCAGCGTTGCAGAGCCACGGAACCGTCCGCTGGGTCAAGCAATAATCCATCGTGTGAGAGTGGTATCGGAGGAGCACTGGCAGGCGGCGCGGACGGATAGTAGTGGGCAGAGGTGCCGAGCAGGACGACGAGTGTATCGAGGCCGACTGCTTCATTCGCACGGAGCACGCGGTCGAAGTTATCCCAATAGAAGAGGTTTGGCTGAGCCTCGACGCTGTTCCAATAGAGGGGGAAGCGATCCATGCGGGCACCCGCGTCGATGCCGCGTTGGATGCGCGCGTCGCTACGTGGCACTTCTGCCGAGTTAATGAATGCGAGCCCGAACTCCGTCTCGCTGAGGCTGGGTGGGGGAGGTTCAGCCCAGGCTTGAGATGCAAGAAACCCGAGTAGCACCACTACCCCTATCCAGACAATGTGCCTTACCGGGCCCATATCTCACCCTTTCCCGTGCATGATTGGTTGTCGTTTCCGTTAATGGATCGAGCGCCGCGTGATTATATAATCCATTCCCTCATAGACAAACCGCATCTTTGACGGTGTATTATTTCCTTAACCAGGTATACCATAAATCGCTATACGAAGGAGAGTAGCAGAGGTCCACAGTTGGTATCATGTATTCATTATGATATACTTCATCGTGCTCCATCGGACTGCCAATGGAGCGTTTTATTGTTGGTCATCAATTACGCGTTGCCCATGTGCCAGAGGAATCATTTCAGCCATCTTGTTCAGAAGAGGAGCAGTCATGCTGTCACGTTACACACAAGCGCTACGAAAGTTGTTCTCCCCTGAGCCGGAGATGCCAGATACGCCTTTGCCCAGTCGGAACGATCCCTGCCATTGTGGAAGCGGACGGAAGTACAAGGGTTGTTGCCTGCGCAAGGATGTCCGTAAGGGACGTCGTTAGTCCCTTTGAAGATCGACTCAGAAGCCACCGCTCAGGTGGCTTTTTTGCTCTTCAGCCCTTTTGGCATCCATCTCGCTGCTACGCTACTATCGTTTGTTAGAGCAGGTTGCAGCATTTTAAAGGCGCTATGGAACTCAACACATCGCAAACGCCTGTCATCCCGACTTCCCAGGAGCGCAAGCCCTTTCGTATCTTGCTACCGGTGGACCGCGATGACGAATATGTCCCCGAATTGTTTCGTTTTGCGCTGACCCTGGCACGTGCCTTGGACGGCGAAATCCTGGCACTCCACGTTGTGACACCGTTTAGCAGTGACGAAGAGGGATACTGGAAGGTGCCAGAGGAGGAAGCTCCTTCTGATATCCCCTTCCAATTCCTTGATCATGCGAGCGAGACGGAATCTGAAGGCATTCTAGAGGTAGCACGCGCGCGTAAATGCAACCTGATTCTCTTGCACTGGCGCGGACGTCCACACGCCCTCCGACACGAACTTGGGCATATCTTGGATCCGGTGATCGAGGATGCACCCTGCGACGTTGCCCTTCTGCAGGGAACGCTACCCGAAGATGAGAAGGCGCCGGGCGCGCGCATTCTGCTAGCCACGGCCGGTGGCCCCCATGCGATTGGCGCAGCACGCTTCGCCTTCTCGCTAGCACGTCTCTGTGATGGAGCCGTCACCCTCGTTACAGTTATACCAGAGGATGCAGATGCAGCGAGCGAGCTGGCTGCGCACCAGATGCTTGACGAAACGATTGAGCAGGGTGGCTTGACCGCCGAGGAAGCAGAACATCTGGTTACGACGCGAGTGATTCGCGCGGCGGACGTGGAGAACGCCATCATCGCCGCCTCCAAGCACCACACGATGGCGTTCCTCGGCGCGTCGAACGATTCCGTCGTCAATCAGCTCCTCCTGGGGACGGTCGTTGAGCGCCTTGCTGAGGCAATGCCGGTGCCGGTCGTCGTTGTCAAACGTTTCAGGGGGGTGACACAGTTCTGGCTTCGACGACTATGGCGCACGCTTGATGCGAGTATCCCAAATGTCTCGCTCGAGGATCGGTTGGATGCCTACAAGCGCGTCCGGCGGGGTGCACGCGCCACCCATGACTTCTATATCTTGATGGTGCTTTCCGTTGTGATCGCGTGCATGGGCTTGCTGCTTGATAGTAGCGCCGTGATCATCGGCGCGATGCTCGTCGCCCCCCTGATGACACCGATGCTTGGGCTCGGCTTGGGGGTCGTCATGGGCGATATTCGCCTACTGAAAGTGGCGCTCCGCAGTACATTGCAGGGAGTCCTATTAGCCATTGCTGTCTCAACGCTGTCGGGTTGGCTCGCGCCCTTGGTCGTCTTCACAAGGGAGATCGCATCGCGAACACAACCCAACCTGCTCGATCTGACAGTTGGCCTTGCAGCCGGCGCGGCGGGGGCGTACAGCATCGCGCGGCAGAGCGTGGCGGCTGCACTTCCAGGCGTCGCGATTGCAGCCGCCCTCGTGCCTCCCCTCGCCGTGATCGGGATCAGTTTGTCGACGGGACGGTGGGCTGCAGCATGGGGCGCATCCCTCCTCTTCGGTACCAACCTGGTCGCTATCAGCTTTGCAGGCGGCCTAACCTATCTGCTTCTTGGTTTCGTTCCACAGGACGAAGCAGAGCGTCACGCCTTGTTGCGTCGGGGGCTTTTTGTCATCCTCGTCCTTTTGTTTTTGATCTCGATCCCTCTCGCGCGCACGTTAGAGAGAAGTACAACCCAAGCTATCCTCGACCGGACATTGAATGATGTCCTGGAACAGACGTTGAATGCCCAGCCCGGCCTCTCGCTCTACAGCGTCGATTGGGATCGTGATGTCCCTGTCGGTGAGGCCCTCCCCATTCGTGTGGTCGTCTACGCGGCCACAGACGTTACAGCCGAGATGCGCCAGGAGATTGATGAGACGGTCAGCGATGCAATCGGACGCGAGGTGCGTCTCCGCTTAGTCGTCATCCCTATCAGTGAACTCCGCGAGATGGATCCCCAGGTGGAATAACCGAGATCCGGTAAAACAGGATAGAGAACAACACTCATGGCAGAGATTCAAGTCGCACCATACGGCTCTTGGAAGTCACCTATTACGGCGGAGCGGATCGCAGCCGGTTCGCTCCGGCTCACCGAAATGCGATTCGACCAAGAGGAAATATACTGGGCAGAGTCGCGCCCCTGGGAAGGAGGCCGCTATGTGGTGGTGCGTTGGACACCCGACGGGGTGATTTCTGATATCACGCCACCACCGTTCAATGCTCGAACTGGTGTCCATGAGTACGGCGGTGGAGCGTTCCTAGTCTCAGATGGAACCGTGTACTTCTCAAACTTCGAAGATGGACGGATCTATCGACAGCTACGGGGCAGTGAGCCGGAGCCCCTTACCCCAGAAGCTGCCCTACGCTACGCCGACTTCTTACTTGATGGGCACCGCAATCGCCTCATCTGCGTGCGAGAGGATCACCGCCCACGGGGGCGCGAGGCGATCAACACACTAATCGCCCTCCCACTCGACAGGGAGAGCGAGGGGCAGGTGCTCGTCGAAGGAAACGATTTCTTCGCTTCACCGCGTCTGAGCCCAGATGGCACCCGTCTAGCGTGGCTCACTTGGAACCACCCGAACATGCCTTGGGACGGAACCGAGCTGTGGCTTGCCAAGATCGCCGGGGATGGCACACTCGTCGATAGCCAACAGGTTGCGGGCGGCATCTCGGAATCCATCTTCCAGCCTGAGTGGTCTCCTGATGGCACGTTGTACTTTATCTCCGATCGCATAGGCTGGTGGAATCTCTACCGTTGGCAGAACGGCAAGATCGAACGGCTACATGAGCGAGCAGCTGAATTTGGTCAACCTCAATGGGTCTTCGGTCAATCTACCTACGGATTTAGTTCAAACGGGACGATTGTCTCGGCCTATAAAGAAGAGGGCATCTCCTACTTGGCCGCTCTCGATACGACGACCGGAGAACTAACCCCTCTCGACACGCCGTACACTATCATACACGAAGTGCGCGTCGCACCAGGACGGGTCCTGCTACGTGCCGGCTCGCCAACGGAGCCCCTCTCTATCGTTTTGCTAGATCTCAAGAATGGCGAGAGGCGAGTGCTGCGCTGCTCACAGGAGATCGAGATGGATTCTGGTTATCTCTCCATCCCGCGCTCTGTCGAGTTCCCAACGGAGAATAACCTGACCGCCTACGCC
>JALZCF010000540.1 GCA_030863245.1 Chloroflexota bacterium | reverse complement strand
CGGTTGCCGGGTTTCGCTCAGTCGCTCTCGCATCATAGGTACTGTTCGTCCCTGCTTTAAAGAGACAGGGATAATGCTGCCTTCTTTCTCACCATTCTATCATGCGCTGGCTGTCTTGGAGTTCAGTAGTCGCCCCTCTCCTCTCAGGAAAGCATCACATCCTTAGTCGGTGGAATCCCCTTACTGCACCTCATTAACCCCGTGCTGCTCCTGCAGGGCCTGATAGGTGCGGTAGCGTCGCAACCACCGCTCCGTGGCCAGGCGCTCTAACCGACTCAGGCGAAAGTATTCCTCTCCATTAGAGCCCAGCTCTCGCCGCCTTCCAAGCTCGAGAATCAGTTGCTTCGCCTCGTTAGTCAGACGGGCTTGTCGCTCGCTCACGGTCACTCCACACGCCGCCTAGTCGGATTCCACCAGACGAACGACCTTGCCACCACACCTGGCGCAGGTGCCGATGAGGAGGAGATCGCCTTGCTTGATTTTCCCCTGGTAATCAACCATGGTTGTCTTAGCCTGGCACGATGAACACTAGACGTTGTCGAGTATCTTTCTCTGAAATTGCCCAGGAATTCTGTCCCAGACGTACTGTGCCTACGGCGTGAAGTCTGAGCGCTCCTCCTGCTCGCTCATGGTTCCCGCTCCGCGCTCTGCAGCTGTTTTCCTAGTCATTCGAGGGCATCTCTTAGACTCTTGGCCACGTTTTCTTGCCCCGATGTTCAAGCGAGCAGGTAGGACAGGACTTCGCTAACCAGTTACGGTTTCCTTAGCATCAGCCAACCTGAAAACGTAACTTTCTGTTCAAATGCGCCCGCTGGTCCGATAAGGGCGGCTCTTACGCCCTTTCATGCCTGTTTGCGCGCGGTTTGCGTCGCAGAAACTCCATTCCGCGACATGATTCTGCGACATTGAGGGGGTAGGCAGAGGCATCGGTCCCCTCTAGACACAAATGGCGTAAAAATGAAGGAATCGTTGACTACCCCCTACTGACTCAAAGTGGGGTACCGCAAGCCAATTTTCCTTCACTCCGGTTGACGGCGGGCTCGCAGTGTCCTAGCCTTAGTCAACGTGGAATGCGAAAAAGGGCCTCGACTTTTTTGATGTATATCTACGGGCGGAAGCGTGCGAAGTGAGGAGATTTGGAGGTGTGTCGAGGTACAACCGAGACGGCAGCAAGGTGTATTTGACACATGCCTGCACACTGAAGGACAAAGAGATGCCACTGGCAGCACCAGCGGACGTGCGGCTGCAGCGGCGCTAGGGGCGAACCTTGCTGTGTCGACTGACTATCGTCGCCCTCCTACGTCTGATAGAGATCGGTACTCAGATACCGCAATCCAGAATCTACGATGATCGCTGCCACGGTCGCACCACGGCCAAGGCGCTGCGCCACACGCGTCGCGGCCACAACATTCGCGCAGGATGAGGTCCCAGCGAAAATGCCTTCCTCGCGCGCCAGCCGGCGAGCCATATCTTTGGCTTCCGCTGTCGTGACCGTAAGAATCTCATCCACTTCATCGGGTTCCCACAACGGGGGCGTGAAGCCAATGCCGATTCCTTCGATCTTGTGGGCCCCAGATGGCCTGCCTGACAGAACCGCCGATTCCGCTGGTTCGACCGCCGCCACATGCAGATCTGGCTGATAGCGCCGAAGCGCTCTTGCGACGCCGTGAATCGAGTGGGCTGTGCCGACTGCGTGTACAAACGCATCGACACTTTCATTCGTTTGCTGCCAGAGTTCTTCCCCTAACGCATGGTAGCCCGCAATCGCGTCCCGGTTATTGAGTTGATCGCACCACCAGTGTCCGGGCTGTTCGCTCAACCGCCCGGCGGTGGCGATCATCTCCTTAATCAACTTCTCGGTGATGCGCTTATTGTCACTCTTTACGTCCATCACCTCGGCACCATAGGCCTGCATGGTCTTGCGCTTCTCCTCGCTAAACGCATCGGAGAAGACAATCCGGAGCTTGTAACCCTTGGCGGCGCAGACGAGCGCCAGTGAGGTACCCGTGGTGCCTGCCGTGTATTCGACAACCGTACCACCAGGGACAAGTCGTCCGCTTGCTTCGGCCCCCTCAATCACTGCACGGGCCATGCGGTCTTTCATACTTCCGGTTGGATTCGCCCATTCCAGTTTGGCTACGATACGTGCGGCTCCGCTGGGAACAACGTTCTTGATCTCGACAAGTGGCGTATTTCCGATTCCATGTAGGACGCTCATGTCTCAGTCCTCTGTATTTAGGGATGCATCGACAAGAACAAGCTTCTAGGTAGATAATAAAGCAGCCTAAGGACGCTGTAAAGCCCAATGTTAGAGGGTTGGGCACTCTGCCCAACTGCCCGAGGGCCACGTCTCGTACTCAAATCCCACCGAAAACGGAATCACAATGTTATCACAGGTATATCTGCGGTTGGGAGGGGGGGAAGCGAGGCGGAGGGGTGTCTCTTACGATATTTCAGCACCACAAGCTCAAACTCTCGTCGGGTCCCATGTAGCGGTGGAGGAGGAGCAAGTCTAAAAGGATCCGCCTTCCTCCGTTACAGCGACTTGTCACCATTTGCATTTCCACCTTGTTTGCTACTGTTGCACAAAGCCCAGTAATTCCTGGACGAGCCGCGTTATACGTCGGTGGGTACGTTCGTTGTTCAATAACAAGTCTACTGTAAAGTCGTCCTCCTTTACAACAACCCGCGTTGGCGCAAGCCAGGCGCGTAGTTCGTGAACGGAATCCGCCATTGCCGAGAATGTTGAAGCGTCGGGCACAGTCATCAAAGCAACGGCGCGCCCTTGCAAGTATGGGGGTTGTTCATCAATCAGGAGTTCCAGAAAATCCACTGCATTCTTGAATGCGCCACTCACTGTCCCGTGGTATGTGGGTGAACACCAGATCATCCCTGAAGCGTGGCGGCATACACTGATTAGGCGCGTAATGTTGGGTTGGTAGCGAGTGGGATAGGCCTCCACAGGTAGGTCGGGGACGAATAGAGGTAGGTCTAATTCGCGCACGTCCAGTAGTTCGGTCATGGCGCCATTCGCTTCTGCGATATATAGAGCCGCATTCAGCGCAACGCAGGAATAAGAGCTCTCGCGCAAGCTACCGCCCAGGCCTGCAATCATGGGCTTCTTTTCCATAGCCTCTCCTGCGATCACGGTTGGTTCTGGTTGAGGCGGTCAGCGACATATGTGTAGTCGTAGGTGGTTACTTCATAGCGATTGCCAAACGGATCGGAGAAGTAAAGGGAGTAGGCACGATCGTGGTCAACCACTTCTAGCTTGTTTTCCCTTTCACCGGTATCGCCAAACACCGGGTGACGTGCCAATCGATTGAGAAATTGGAAGAATCCATCACCATCCACGCGAAAAGCCACCCGCTTAAATCCAGTCGGCACCATGAAGCCTGGCGGCTGACCTTTGAAAAGGGCTAGTTTCGTGTTCCCGTCATCGCTGGAGATCATCAACGGCCCGCCCTCGTTGGCCCAGAATTCATAGTCTTTCATGATCTCTAATCCTAATATCTCCTTGTACCACTTTGCCGCCTCATATTGGTCAGGCACATAGAGTTCGATATGATCGACTTGCTGCACACGAAACGGTTTGTTTGGCATGAGATATCCTCCTTCGAAAAGTGCTATTGACAAGGGGGCGATAACTGCCTATGGTCGAGTTCATCGGCTCGGCGGAAGCGCTGCGTGAAGGATGCCAATGCCCCTTGGCCTTTCGCGCGCCCGCATATGAAGAGACGCTCGTCTCTATTCAAGCCGGATTGGATCATGAAGAATCGAATGTTGCGCCGCTTGGCCCCAGCCTGACCTTTTCAAACAGTCTCTTAGTTGGTACAACCGTGTCGGGCTCGTAGCAGTCACAGGCGTAGTCACGGCAAGCTCTTAGTCGTGGCCATCGAAGAGGGCAGGCCAGCGCGCAGGCAACGGTGCCTTCGTGGTAAGCCTCGATTTCGCCAGCAGGTAAGACCTTGACCACCCTTCGCATCGCCTTCGCTACTTCTTCCAGGAACTCAGCCACTTTCTCACCTTCCAATATCTCACTCGGATCTGCACCGACAAGGCGCACTCCGGCTCTCCAAAAAATGTGGCGATCGGCCTAGGACGGATCACCCTTAGTGACTGATTCGAACCAGTCTGCGGTTATGGTGCGTAACTCAGGTGATGCTGACATGTCATCCGCCTCCCGAATAGATCGGGATCATTCGGGAAGAGTTGAGGTTAATCGATTATATCCGTAACGATACTGAATTGCAATGAAGTTATAACCTAGATTACAACCAAAGTGGAGGGCGCGTGGAGGGTTAGCGAAGTGAATCTCAAAGCGCACCGAGAAGGGAACCTCAACAGTTTTACATATCCATCTGGGGTTTTGGTAGCAAAAGGATGAAAACGTACGCTTGGGAAGGCCCCAAACTGCGAATAATAGCCATTATCAGAAGCCGATCCGGCACTGAATGTCTGATAACGCGTAAAATTCATGCTCTGTAGGGCTTAAAAGTGCTTCTGATAACAGGGAATGGGCTCGCGGTAGCCTTCCTAGGGCTGGTCCAAGAGCGTGAACAGTGAAAATGACCGCGATTTTTGCCTCACACATGCTCTGTTAGCGTACAGTTTCGTCCTTTTACTCCTAAAGGGCCAACGAGAAGCGGGAAATGGGGTTGGTACTGCTCGGCGAGGGACGAAAGTACCGACAACGGCTATTGTGATTACAGAGCGAAGGCATAGGGAGAACAAAAAAGAGCGGAGCTTGCTCGTCCCCCAAGGCACAAGCTCCGCTCTCGCCAATCGAACCAACACGCCAAGTATATCACGCTTGGTCAATCGGAAAAGGAGAAAGCATGTTTCAGGAGTTTGATAGTTTCGAGGAGATGATGGAGTTCCTACGCGAACAGGAGGAAGCCGCTGACCGCAGTACGAACGACTGGTAACGTGCCATCAAGGAAGGCGATCATTTCGTCACACAGCACGAGGATATCATCATCTATAACCACGTCCTGCACGACGAGGAAGCCACCGCCCAGGACAGGGAGAGTTGCCGTCACCTAGTACGGGCCTATTCAGTCGTCGTGCTGCGGGGGGAGATGGGATTTGTGCACGCAGCTAACGCGGTAGGGACACTTACGCTGGCGCAATTCCAGAAGGCGAAGGCGTTGGGGTGGCCAAGCGATGCAGCGGGGTTCAGGGAGGTCGTGTACGGAGATCCACGTTGGCGTGGGCGGTGAAAGATCGGATCAAGACATATCAGGGAGCGGCAGCTAGGCCGCTCTTTTTCTATCGTCTAATTCTGCAATGGTTCGGACAGTTTAGGTTGACAATAACGAAGTTATGGTGCTAACTAGGCAGCACATAGTCGAGTCGGTCAGTTGAGTGAATAGGAGTGCACTAGATGGACCTCATAGCGAGCCTCTTGGAGCGGATGGCAGGCGTGTCCCAGCCGCAAAAGAAGTTTCTGCTGACGTTGTTTACCACCATCCTGTTGCTACAGGGCAAAGTCAATTTTCGTAACCTGAGCCGCTATAGTGACCTGTCTGAGAAAACCTATGCGCGCCAGTATCGTAAACCCTTCGACTTTGCGCAGTTCAATCGCTGCCTGATTGAGGAGTTGAGCTATGCCAACCACGAACGGATTGCGGCCATCGACTGCTCGTTCATCCCGAAAAGCGGCCGCCAGACCTACGGCTTGGATCGCTTCTATGACGCCAGTCACAAGCAAGTGCGTAAAGGGTTGGAGATTTCCACGATTGCGCTGATAGATGTGACGACCACCCGTGGCTACGCGCTGCATACGCAACAGACGCCGCCCGATGTGGAGCTAGCCGACGTGGTAGCGGTCAACGCGCCCACCGCCCACCCGCGCACCGACGAGTTCACGCGCGTCGACTTTTACGTCAGCCACTTGCAAGCGGCGCGTGCCTACCTGCCCAGCGATGTGGCGTACCTGGTCGGCGATGGCTACTACGCCAAACTCAAGGTTGTTGAAGGTACGCGCGCGGCCGGCTTACACCTGATCAGCAAGCTGCGCGGTGATGCCGATT
>JALZCF010000486.1 GCA_030863245.1 Chloroflexota bacterium | reverse complement strand
CTGGGAAGGAGTCTTGTACCCCCATGGGCTGCCAAAACGGGAGCGGCTTCACCATTACATCCAGCATTATCGCACGGTAGAACTCAACAGCAGTTACTATCGTTGGCCAGGCGATCACACATTTGTTCGGTGGAACCGACAACTGCCGGAGGGATTTCTGATGGCGGTGAAAGCGCCACGTGGGCTGACGCATTTCAAGCGCCTCTACGCCCCAGAGCGATGGCTGGCGAAGATATGCTACGGACTACGCTACTTGGGGCGGAAGCGTGGCGTGCTGCTGGTGCAACTTCCACCGACCTTTGGATACGATTATCCACGCCTGTCTTATTTCTTGGAGCAGGTACCGGTGTGGTTGGAGTTGGCATTCGAGTTCCGACATCCCAGTTGGCATCGGGAGGAGGTATGGACGCTGCTGGAACAGCACGGTGCCGCGTACTGTGTGATGAGCGGCGCAAATCTACCGTGCGTTCTTCGGGCGACCACCTCCTTTGTCTATGTCCGTCTCCATGGTCCCGATCCCCATCACCTATACGCGGGTTCCTACACTGACGATGACCTCGGTTGGTGGGCGGAGCGCATCCGCGAGTGGGCAAGGATGGGGCGCGACGTCTACGTCTATTTTAACAACGATGGCGGCGGTAATGCCGTCCGCAACGCTCATACGCTCCGGTGGTTGCTGTCTGCCAACTGACTCTGACCTCTGCATTTGCCCGGTGAGGAACGCAAAATGGAACCTGTCTATGTCTTTGGACATAAGAATCCGGATACGGACTCGATCTGCTCGGCTATTGCTTATGCGCAACTAAAGAACATCCAGGCATCCGGACATATTCCGGCCCGCCTGGGAGAACTGAACCACGAGACGGAGTTCGTGCTTGACCGCTTTGATGTCTCCACGCCAGTTTTTCTCCCTCACGTCTATGTTCGAGCGCAGGATGTTATGACGTCGCCTGTGATTACTGCTGCGCCGGATGTAACGATATTCCACGTAGGGGAATTGATGCGCAAGCATGAGATCCGTGCCATCCCCATCACGGATGAGGAAGGACGCGCACAGGGGGTGGTCAATGAGCGCGCGCTGGCACGTAACTATCTACGCGAGTTCCACATCCAGAACCTGCGTGATACGGCAACAGACCTCGCGAAGATGGCTTCCACCTTGGACGCGGAGATTTTGCTGGGGGAGCCGGATACGAAGGTGACAGGCAAGGCGTTCATTGCCTCAATGAGTCTGGAATCGATGGTGCAGTACCTTTCACCCGGCGATATTGTTATCGCCGGCAATCGGGAGAACGCACAGGAGGCAGCCCTTGGTTGCAGGATTGCATGTCTGGTCGTAACGGGTGATTTTACTCCCTCGAACTATATTCAACAGCTCGCCCATGAGAAGGGTACTGCGGTGCTCGTCACGCCGCATGATACGTTTGCCGCTGCCCGTCTGATCAATCTCAGTGTTCCTGCCACACGACTGCTGCAGGAGGATGTGATGAGGATCGATCCCGAAAGCCTGGTAAATGAGATCACGCCTGAGTTGCTCGAGTCGAGACACGACGTCGCACTCGTGAACGACGAGGCAGGAAAGCTAGTCGGCGTGCTGACGAAGAGTGATATTGTGGCACGGCGGCGACGACAGGTGATCCTCGTCGATCATTCGGAGCGGAGTCAATCGGCGGATGGGATCGAAAGGGCAGAGATTCTGGAGATTCTCGACCACCACCGACTAGGCGGCCTAGAGACATCCGGACCGATTCTCGCAATGATAGCCCCCGTCGGGTGCAGCGCGACGTTGGTGCTGCGTCGCTATAAAGAATTCGATGTGACGCCGCCGCGCGAGATGGCTGGCCTGATGGTCGCAGCGATTCTCTCCGATACCATGTTACTCAAATCGCCGACGACCACACCAGAGGATATCGCGGCGGTGGAGCACCTGGGAGCGGTACTCGGCGAGGCCCCATTGAATTTCGGACGGGAGATGTACAACGCGAAGTTCGACATGGCCAC
The DNA here is from genome assembly GCA_030863245.1 of Chloroflexota bacterium. Taxonomy (GTDB): domain Bacteria; phylum Chloroflexota; class Anaerolineae; order Ardenticatenales; family Ardenticatenaceae; genus JALZCF01. The sequence goes on along the minus strand of JALZCF010000486.1, from coordinate 793 downwards.
TCTCTCCCCGCTCGAGCTTGCCACCGCCGATATGAAGAGCTTCGCCTTCGGTAACGCAACTGTCGCGATCTCCCAAGTGGAGGTAGGCGACAAGGAAACCGTGCTTGTGCGCAAGCAGGAGATTCTGGATGCGATGCAACACTATCAAAAAGACAAAGGGCTCGATCTCTTCATGCTCATGGTTACGGACATCTTTCAGGAAGGGACAGAGCTACTCGCCGTCGGGAAAACCCGAGCCGTGGAGCGGGCCTTTGATACATCCCTGACGAATCACTCCGTCTATCTTCCAGGTGTTCTCTCACGGAAGAAGCAAGTGGTGCCGCCCATCTCGACCGCGTTCTAGTTGAGCAGTTTTGGCCCACTCCCCGGCCTACTGCACAACACCTGCTGCACGCCATCCAGGCGGTGCAGTTGGTCGATTAGCTCCGCTTCCTGGTAATCCTCACAGATCAGATGGACATTTGGGCCAGCGTCGATCGTGAAGTAGACCTGCAATCCTTGCTCGCGCCAGATCTGGCACTTCTTCATGAGCATGACAGTCTCCGGTGTCCAATAGAAGAGTCGAGGATGACTCGACATCATCACGAAGTGCATGGCCAACGCGTCCGCCTCGATCAGAGGTCCCAGTTCCATCAGATCCCGCGCCACGATAGCCTCCCGCACCTCGGACAGTAACATGTTTGCCTGCTCCAATCGTGCCTCCAAGAAGGGACTCGACGTGGCAAGCCTGTGTCCTTCCGCGCTGGAGACTCTCTTTTCCTCCTGAGCTACCACCGCTACCACATCACATAAC
>JALZCF010000472.1 GCA_030863245.1 Chloroflexota bacterium | reverse complement strand
GTTATTATCGTGGTCATGGAAAGGCCCGCCCTATGTCGAGCACGATCGACCTCGTGACTGCTGAGCCGATCGCGAGGATCAACCCGAATATCTACGGCCATTTCTCGGAGCACCTCGGGACCTGTATCTACGAGGGCATCTGGGTCGGCCAAGACTCGCCGATCCCCCATACCGAGGGGTTGTGCAGCGACGTGGTGACCTTGCTCAAGAGGATCAGGCCGCCGGTCATGCGCTGGCCAGGGGGGTGTTTCGCGGACGACTACCACTGGCGAGATGGTATCGGTCCGATCGACCAGCGTCCTCGTCGAATCAACATTCACTGGGGCGATACCATCGAGACCAACGCGTTTGGCACCCACGAGGCGATCCGCTTTTGCCGTGCGATCGGCGCGCAGCCGTACCTGGCTGGCAACCTGGGAAGCGGCACCCCTCGCGAGATGCGCGACTGGGTCGAATACTGTAACTTCCCGGGCGGCACGACCCTCAGCGACATGCGCGCCGCCAACGGCGATCCAGAGCCGTTCCACGTGCGCTACTGGGGGGTCGGCAACGAGAATTGGGGCTGCGGCGGCAACTTCACGCCCGACGACTATGCGACCGAGTACCGCCGCTTCGCCACCTACCTGCGCAACTTCGGCGGTGACGAACTCTTCCTGATCGCGTGCGGGCCGAACCGCAACGATCTGGAGTGGACGCGGCGCTTCTTCACGAAACTGTTCGAGGATGAGCCAAGGTTCCCGCGCATTCACGGATACGCAGCGCACTACTACTGCAATACGCCGGGGACTGCGACCGAGTATGACAACGAGGGATGGTACCAGCTGCTGGCGCAGGCTCAGGGCATGGAGAGCCTGGTGATACAGCAGCGCGCCTTGATGGATGCATTCGACCCAGCACGCAAGATCGGCCTGATCGTGGACGAATGGGGTACCTGGCACCAGCCGACGCCCGGGCGCAACCCGAAGTTTCTCTGGCAGCAGAACACCTTGCGCGACGCGCTGGTCGCGGCGGTGACGCTGGATATCTTTAACCGGCACGCAGACAAGGTGGCGATGGCGAATATCGCGCAGACCGTTAACGTGCTGCAGGCGCTATTGCTGACCGAAAACGGACAGACCATCACTACACCTACCTACCATGTCTTCGACCTGTATCAGACGCACCAGGACGCACAGGCAGTCCGTACCATCTTCGGGGCACCGGAGATAGCCTACACCTCCGATGGCGCTGAGCAGCGGCTCTTCGGACTGGCCGGCTCGGCATCATTGCAGGATCGGATATTGACGTTAACCGTGGTCAACCCGCACATCGGCGAACCGGTGGAAGCGGCCGTACGTCTATACGGCGATGCGATGGTGGTGGAGGGGCGCGAGACAGTGCTCACCCATCCGGACATTCATGCCCTCAACACCTTCGAGGCACCGAATACGGTTCGGTTGTCCGAGACCCGTAGCCTGCCAGTCTCGGGCAAAAGCTTCACACACATCTTTGCGCCGCAATCGATCACGCGGGTGGAGCTGATGCTTGAATGAGGAGATCTATGGGCAGGAGCCGGCACGTCAACTCATTCGATCAGAGGGGCGTAGAACTCGGAACGGTGCTTGCCAACCGCATTGTTCCTGAATTGATGAGTGCTGACAAGTCGATGCTCAATCACGATAGTTCGACTAACACATTCCTCCAGCGCTACCGCAAGCAAAAACCTCTTTGGCAGCCCGCCATCCCAGGAATCCATCCAGGTGTCCGATCCAGTAAAAACCTTAGAAACCTTAGAAAGCATCAACCGCATCAATCTTAGACGGGCGAAGTGGGAAACGGTGAGCGTGCTCAAAAACCGTCAAAACGTCCAATTTGCACATTCAAAACCGTCAAAACGTCCAATTTGCACATTTTGTAGGCGGCTACGAGTTGAGGTCAAGTTGCGCAATCACAGGCAGCGTGATAACAAAGGTGGCGCCCAACCCGGGTTGACTCTCTGCTGAGATGGTGCCGCCATGCGCCTCGACGATCGAGCGGGCGATGGGGAGCCCCAAGCCGGATGAACCATCCTGGGAGCGGGCCTTGTCGCCCCGGTACAGCCGCTCCCATATGTGCGGCAGGTCCTCTGGCGTAATGCCAGACCCGCTATCCTCAACCTGCAACTGTACCTGATCCTCTAGAGAAGTTGCCCGCAAGGTCACCTGTCCGCCCGCAGGCGTGTGTCGAAGGGCATTCCGTATCAGATTGCCCAGTACCTGAACCATGCGCTCCGGGTCCATCGGGACAGGCGGCACGTCTCGATCCACCTCCACGTTCAACTGTATATCCTGCGCGGCAGCTTGTGCGCCATGCGCCAGGGCCACGCGCTCCAACAACATTTGAGGGGGTGTAGGCTGCCGGTGCAGCGGCAACTCGCCTGCGTCCACCAGAGAGAGCGTGCGCAGGTCCTCCACCAGGCGCTGGAGATGCTGGGTTTCCTGGTGGAGGACGCGGTAGATCTCCGCCGAGCCTTGGAACTTTCCCTCGCTCAAGGCCTCGGTGTAGCCCAGCAGGGCGCTCAGTGGGGTACGGAGGTCGTGCGCGATGTTTGCCGTCATCTGTCGCCGTAGGTTGGTCGCCTGTGCCAGGTCGGAACTCATCCGATTGAAGGAAGCAGTCAGTTCCCCCAGTTCGTCACGCGTGCGAACCGCCACTTGCCGGCCCAACTCGCCTTCCGCTATCGCGTGGGTGGCGACTGTCAGATCGCGTACGGGGCGCGAGATGGTACGGGCGAGGACAGCGCCTAGTACCAGTGCCAGCCCCGTGGCTCCTAGCACACTCCATATCGTGGCACGCCACACGTTGTCGAGAAAGGCACCCTCGGATGTGCCTGGCGGTGCCGGGCTGCGCCTTTCCAGGGAGTCCAGCAGGAGCCACCCCACCGTCTCTCCGCCCACTTCGATCGGCGCCCCTCGCCGGTAGGTACGCCCCGCTAACTGCTCGCCAACCTGATAAGGCTTTCCCCCACTAATTACCGTTCCATCCACGTCTACTAATGTCACGGGGCGCCAGTGCGTGCGTATGCCGCGTCCCCCGTCCTCGCGGATGGCTACCGTATCCACCCCCTGCCACGAGCCACTTTGCTGATAATAGCTTTGCAGCTGCGTGTTCAGTTGGGCGACCTCCTCCTCGTACATATCATAGATGAAGCGTTCGAACTGCCGCTGGGTTTGCCAGCCGACGAGGAGCGCTACCAGGAGCGCTCCGGTGATGCCGACGAAGAGGAAGGCTAGCGTAAGCTTGGCCGCGAGCGAGCCCATGGGAGGCTTTACCCCTCTGCGAAACGGTACCCTACCCCGTACACCGTCTCGATGTAACGAGGATGGCGCGAGTCTTCTTCGAGCTTGGCGCGCAAGTTGCGGATATGCACATCGATCGTTCGCTCCACGCCCTCGATGACATCGCCCTGCAGTCGCTCCAGCAGTTCCCAACGGGAGAAGGCGCGCCCCGGGGCACGCATCAGCGTGGCGAGCAGTTCGAACTCGGTGGGCGTGAGGTCTACTGGATTACCC
>JALZCF010000407.1 GCA_030863245.1 Chloroflexota bacterium | reverse complement strand
GTGTCATTCCTCTCGGGTCATGCCGTACCGATGCACGTCCCAGTGGCATAGTACCTGCTGCGCTGTTACTCACCATCTTGTATCAAGTTGAGCACTGGCGGCGGTACTTGTAGATATCAACGAAAGGGGAGCAGATGAGACGAGAGGTTGTGGGGTTTGTTGCAGGAGTGTTGGTATTGAGCGTGATACTAATGAGTGTACCGGCCTTTGCTCAGGAGCCAGTCCTGCCAGGGACGGAAGCATTACGTGATGCGGAGGGTGATGCTGTAGGTACGGTTGACCTGACGCTCACACGTCGTGGTAATCTTATCTTTGAGGTTGTTGCAGAGGAATTGGACCTGCGCGAGCACCGGATCGCTGCTGTTGATAGCGCGGCCGTCTGCGAGGCGCCAAGTTTCGATGCAGAGGTCGTGACACTGGTCAACCTCTCCGAGGTCCCACTCTTTCCAGTGCGAGGAATCCCTGCACAGGGCGGGCGGTTGACGGATAGGGAAGCTGAGGATCAGGAGTTTGTGACGGTTCTCACAGACTTCGATAGTAACGCCCTATTCTCTGATGAGGACGGGAGCGCGCTGGTGGTGTACGAGGGCTTGGACCCCGAGGGTGCCATTATTGCCTGCGCTGTGCTCAGTGCTCCGAACGGAGTGGTCCCGCTGGCCGAGGTGACCGCCGATCCCGAGGCATTCGAGGGTCAGGAAGTCACGATCGAGGATGAAGTGGCAGAGACCTTTGGTCGAGGCGGCTTCACTTTTGGTGACGAAGAGGTATTGATCATCAGCACCGAACCTGCTGGCTTCGACAGCAACATCCTTACACTCGGGGAGCGACTGCGCATTACCGGCGAGCCTGCTCTTTTCGATATCAGTGAATTCGAGGAAAGGTTCGGGATCACACTCAATGCACGGCTTGCCCAGCGGTTTGAGGGACGCCCCTTCATCGCGGTCAACCCCGCCGATGTGGAACCTCTAGACGACTAACTAGGGGCGGGTGCTACGCATTCTTCAAGCGAGGATCGAGTACATCCCGCAGTCCATCGCCGAGAAAGTTGAACCCCATGACGGTCAGCATGATGGCGAGGCCGGGAAAGACCGCTAACCAGATCGACTGCCGGAAATAGGCTCTTCCCTCCGAGAGCATTCGTCCCCAGCTCGGATCGGGGGGTTGTGTGCCCAGACCGAAGAAGCTGAGCGCGGCTTCTGCAAGGATGGCGAAGGCAAGGCTGAGCGTGATCTCCACGATGAGTGGCGCGAGGGTGTTGGGGAAGATGTGCCGGAAGAGGATGCGCGCATCACTCGCGCCGACGGCGTGTGCTGCCTCCACGAATTCCTCTTGGCGCACCGACAAGACCGAGCCCCGAGCAATACGCGCGAAAATCGGCGTGTAGACGATGCCGATCGCGATCATCGCATTCGCCACGCCTCTTCCAAGTGCGGCGAGGATCGCGATGGCCAGCAGGATCGCCGGGAATGCGAAGAGGATGTCCATCGCTCGCATGATGATTTCATCCACGATGCGACCGGTGTAGCCGGCGATCATGCCCAGCAGCGTACCAACGGTCGCGGCAAGACCGACAGAGATGACGCCGACCTGTAACGAGACTCGTGCACCGTACAGGATGCGGCTCAGAATGTCTCGCCCCAGGTCGTCGGCCCCCATAGGGTGTTGGAGTGTCGGCGGGGAGAAGCGAACGGAGAAGTCGATCGCGTTGGGGTCGTACGGCGCTAGGTAGGGACCGAAAATCGCGAGGAAGATCAGGACCGACACGATCGTGAGGCCGAACATGCCGACACGGTGACGGAGAAGCCGGCGCAGTACATCCCGCCACAGGCTGCCTGATGGCGCAGGTCGCTCCGCTGCTGTGGGCGGTGGGGGTGTACTCGTAGCTATACCACGCCCTGTCATCGTTTGATCGCTCCATCTAGTGCATCCAACAAGCGACGTCCTAGCCCATCGCAGCCGAAATTGTCAACCATCGCCTCCCGTTCCAGATACGCTCTCCACGTCGGATCACGCTGAAACAATGTGTGCAGGATTGCCAGTGCGTCATCCCAATGACCGAGCCTACCCGCCAGATGAAGGGCGCGCAGGTACTGTAGATAGGGCTCGTTCGGCGCCCATTCCTCAATCTTGTTGAGGGCGGCGTAGGCGGCGTCTGGATCACCGGCGTCGACGTGCGTTGCAACCTGCCGCTCCAGCATATAGGCACGATGCAGCGGCAGCAAGCGGTGGAGCTCGGCCAGTGGCTCAGGATGGTGGTCCACACGTAGATCGATCAGTGGGAGCGACCCATGCTCCGGACCGACGACGAGTAGGGCTGCCGTCTGCTTGCCGCGCATGTCACCCCCCTCGGCCTCCGCCGCATCGAGCGCGGCGAGGAGGCGGTCGGCCAGATCCCCGCCGGACGTGCGATAGGCATCGGCCATTGCGCCCCAAACGGTGTTCCGCGCCATCATGTTGGCTTGGGTGCAGAAGGTGTCCCCCACGACGCTGCCTGCTTCAGGAAAGCAGTGCTTGCCAGTATGTGTTGCGATGTTCTCCCGATAGTCGATAATCGACACCTGCCGAAATTCCCGTTTGTCATCTATCGATAGGAGCGCCGATAGCGCTTCCCCTGCCGTCTTGCCACCCCGGATCAAGTCGAGGCCGAGCGTTCCGTAGCTGCGCTCGGTCCGTGCTTGAGTCGCAACCGCGCCAACGCCGCCTTCCGCCCAGGGCACCCACATCCCGACGGCCAGGTTGAAGGTCTGCACTGCCACGCCAAGCTGTCCACTCTCCGGATCGCGGGCAACGATTGAGTAAGTCAAGAGCTGTCCTCCTACGCGTACTCGATTCGAGGGTCAAGGAAGAAGTAGAGCAGATCGGTCGCAAGGTTGACTAGGGTCACCATGACCGCGATGGCGAGCACGGCCCCCTGCAGGAGCGGGTAATCGCGGTCGAGCACCGCGTCGAGTGCCAAGCGGCCAAGCCCCGGCCAGTTGAATACCACCTCGACAACGACCACGGCACTGACCAGTGAGGTGACCTGCAAGCCGAGGATCGTGACGATCGTGATCAAGGCATTGCGGAGCGCGTGGCGCAGAATGACGGTGCGCTCGTTCAACCCCTTGGAGCGAGCCGTCCGGATGTAATCCTCGTTCATGACCTCGAGCATGGCACTTCGGATGAAGCGTGTCTGGATCGAGCCACTGATAATGCCCAGGGTCGCCGCAGGAAGGATAATGTGCGCTAGCCAATCGGGCGCATCCTCGAAGAAGGAGGTGTAGCCCTGGGGAGGGAGCCATCCCAGCGTCAACGAGAAGAGGATGACCAGCATGATGCCCATCCAGAAGTCCGGAATCGAGACGCCGATCTGGCTCACCACGGAGGTGGCGATATCAAGTTTGCTGCCCGGGCGTAACGCGGAGATGATGCCGGCGGGAAAGCCAATGAGCATCCCGATCAGGAGCGCGGCGGCGGCAAGTTGTACTGTAGCAGGCAATCGCTGCATCACCTGCGGGGTCACCTCCTGCCCGGTGATCAAACTTCTGCCAAGGTCGCCCTGGAGGGCATTCCATAACCAGGAGAGGTACTGCTCGTGAAATGGCTTGTTGAGGCCCAGCCGCTCTCGTAGGGCAGCCACATTCTGCTCGTTCGCCTGGACCCCCAGGATGACCCGGGCAGGGTCGCCCGGAACGAGATGGATGATCAAGAAGACCACAAACGTGATGCCAAGCAGGACGATCAGCGCCAGCAGCAATCTCTGAAAAATGTAGCTAGTATTCATAATGCGACATCAGATGAGTTAGTCGGGAATCGGAAACGAGAGGGGAAAGGGGAAAGGGGAACGGAAGCTCCAAGTCTTGTCCGAACGCTCCGTTCTCCAATCTCCAATCTCCACGCGGAGCGTCCCCTTTCCAATCTCCATTCTCCAATCCCCTTACGGTCTAGAGCGAGAGATCATTCCTCCCCCTCCAGGTAGACCGGCCAGAAGTTGTTGGCCTGATCAGGTCGCACGACGAAGCCTTGGACGTTGGGCTGGTACGCGCGAATTTCTTCCTTGTTGTACATGTAGATGTAAGGCGCATCGTCCACGAGAATCTGGTCCGCTTGCTCGTAGATCGGGTAGCGTTCCTCGAACTCGCTCATCGAGCGACCTTCCTCGACCAACTCGTCGAACTCTTCGTTGCTGTAGCCTGTGAAGTTGAACACCTCGCCAGTGCGATGCTGGAGATAGTAGTATTGATCGGCATCTATCAGGCCGTTCCAGTTACAGATGTAGGCATCGTACTGGAAGTTACCCTCTCTCTCCAGCCACTCGCTCCACTCGAGTGCGTTGATCTCCGCGGTAATTCCCGCCTCCGCGAGTTGTTGCTGTAGCACCTGTGCCGCACGCACCGTTTCGCCATACTGGGTTGTTGGCATCAGTTCCATCTCGAAGCCATCGGGGTAGCCGGCCTCGGCCAGCAGTTCTCTGGCCCTCTCGACATCGCGCTCGTAAGGGGCGTACTCGAAATCCCAGGGACTGCCGGAGCCGGTGGGGCCACCATGGAGCGTCTCGCAGAGGCCAAAGAAGCCTGCCTCGCAGAGCTGCTGGCGATCGATGGCGTACGCGATCGCCTGGCGGACCAGCGGATCATCGAAGGGCTCCCGCGTCAGGTTCAGGCCAATGTAATCGTAGGAGAGCTGCGGCGCGGTCGCGACCACAACGTTGGGATCGTCCTGGAGGGATTCAAAGTTTTGCGGCGCGATGGCCAGTACCCAATCCACCTCGCCACCACGGAGGGCGGTCTCGCGAACGGTATCATCAGGGATCGGCTCGATGATAATCTGATCGAGGCAGGGCAACCCTTCCTGCCAGTAGTGCTCGTTGCGTTCCAGCACGAGCCGGGTTGTGCCCTGGACCTCCGCGATCCTAAAGGGACCAGTGCCGATGGGGACGCTGATCGTGCCATCCTCTTCGACACTTTCCTGCGCGATAATGCCGGTCGACTTATCAAAGCCGACGGATTGCGGGAAGATACCGAACACCTCAGGATGCGTGACCTCGAGGGTGTAATCATCGATAACTTCGATCTCGGTCTCGGGGGGGCCGACCCGACCAGCGTTGCCAGAGCCGGTCTCGGGATCGATGAGGCGTTCCCAGCTGAACTTCACATCTTCGGCGGTCATCTCGCGGCCGTTGCTGAACTGAACGCCCTCACGAATCCTGAATACCCATGTGTTCTCTTCCCGCTCCCAGGATTCGGCCAACCATGGAACGAGGTTCAGATCATTGTCGTAGAAGGTCAATCCATCCAGCACATTGTTCAGGATCTGGTAGCTGGAGTAGGAGCTTGTGATGTGGGGGTCGAGGCTTTCCCACTCATTCTGGAAGGCAACCCGAAGCGTACCCCCTCTCTGAGGACACTCCGCGCCCATCACTGCCCCGATGTTCTCGGCGCCCGCCGCTACTTCTTCCTCGACAGCCTCCTCCTCTTCGACGGCCTCCTCAACGGCCGCTTCATCCGCTTCGTCCGGCGTGTCAACTTCAGCACCACCGCCGCAGGCCACCATCACGCCGAGTAGCAGCAGTACGACTAGTAAGATATTGATACGTTTCATCCTTCTCCATCCTTTCTGCTTGGCCCGAGTCGCATAGGAGTAATAAGGGACAACAACATATGGAGACGTCCTGCTTGCGTTACATAGCGCCCCCTTGCCGCATTCAAGCAATGGTCTATGTCGGGCAGCCATCCATACGTTATACCAATTGCGTCTTGAAACGCCGCCAATGGTTCCTAGTACACACTGCAGTGTGCCAGCCCACGGTGCACACTGCAGTGTGTACTAGGAATCTCTGTGCTTGCTTTCGATGTTTCTTGCCACAATTGGTATTAGAACTAGCTGCGAATCATCGCGTAACCGGTGTTAGGGTGGTTGGGTTTGACCCCTGAGTGGATAAGCCTACTGTAAGAGATAGCGCGAGGCTTGTCAAGGGAGAAAAGGGAGGGGCCTGGATTCTACTGGTCGTCGCTCCAGAGGAGGGTAGCCACGATTGCGGCCAACAGGTACAACACAATCCCCATCAGTAACACGCGATTGAACCCGGCCACGATGGCAATCGTCACGGCGCCAACGGACCCCACCACCGTCATGACGCCGTTGACGGCCCAAGCAAGCGCGATCTGTCGTCCACCCGTCCCACTAATAGTGAGCAAGCCCATGGGGAACGGGATTCCCATCAGCATAGCCAGAGGCAACAGAGTACCCGCCGTGACAATGATTCGCATCAGTTGATCACCGTGAAGGACGTGCCCGGTCAGAATCGGCCACAAGAGCAACCAGAGCGACAGGAGAGCAGCGACGCCCAATGCTGCCCACACCGCGACACGTGCCCGCTCGCCTGATACCTTGTCCGCTACCAGACTTCCCAGACCGCTACCGATGAGCAGTACCGCGAGTACCGTTGTGATGGCGAGCGTTGGATGGCCGAGAAACAATCTCGCCTGCTGAATGACCGCCACCTCAACCATGATGAAACCAGCGCCCAGTGCCGCGAAGTACAATGGCGCCCAGCGCACGGAGCGTCTTGTCACCCGACGCTGTACGAAGAGGAGCAGGCTGCTACCGGCGCTCACTGTAACCGTGAGTGCCCACAGGAGCGGCTGCAGGCTGTTGGGAATGCCCCGTTCGAATTGGAAGAAGAAGGGACGGTCGTCGGTCGATGGTGTTAGGTTCGTCTCCGCCGCTGCAATCACCTCGGCGAAGGAGGCGGTGCCCTCCTCTACCTGATCGAGAGGCGGATTTGCGACGACACCTGGTAGATACATCGGCACGAACCCGGAGCGCCGCGCTGCGACGCCGAGCTCAAATGCTTCCTCTGCTGTGAAGGGCTCCTTCCGGATGAGGAGCAACGGCACGGGGTCTGTAGGGCGCGGGTCAAGGAAAGCTGCCGTGTGGCGTATGGCTTCGCTGTCAGGTAGACCCTGTTGGCGTAGCGCTGCCAATGCCGTTGACAGCGCCCGAGTCAGGGTAGCGTCGTCGTATAATTTCAGCGCGACCTGCCCGCCAGGACGCAGATGGTCGAGATAGGTTTGGAAGGCCTCCACGGTATAGACAGTGTTTTCAGTGAGGGCATAGCCGCTGCGCTCAGCGCTCAATGTGACGACCTGGGAGAGGAAAATCAGATCGTAGCGGACCTCGTGCCGCTGTAGGACACTGCGCCCCTCGTCAACGAGCACGCGCACCGTTGGCTGATCGTAAAGGTTGTCGTTGTAGCTGGCATACTCCTTCACGAGTACCACGCTTGCCGGGTTGACCTCGACGCCGACGATCTCGGTTGCTCCACTCTGCAGAGCGAACCAGACATCGAGACCCCCACCAGGGCCGATGACCAGTACACGTTCGGGCGTTGCCGTCGCGAATGGGAAGAAGCCGATATCGCCGCGGAGCGGCGCATCGCCTAGGGCCGGAGGCATGATGGAACCGGCAGCCCCATCCATGTAGAGGCGGTACGGAGTGCCATCGCCGGGAGCAACGAGGTCCGTGCGGGCGAAGGAATCCCATTCCGTGTGTAGGAGGTGGCCCCCGTTAGCGAGACTTTGTGCGATCGGTTTGGAGTTCGTCAGAGTGGCCATATCCGGCATGAGCCAATTCAATCTAAGTTGACTGCCGAGAATGGCGAGTACGAGCAGAGCGGCAACGCTTGGGACCTTCACGCGATCCTCTCGGGCCACAACCATCCCAGCCATGGCGAGCATCAGTGCGGCGAGCAGAATCACGCTGATGTTGCTGAAGTAGTTCAAAAGCGGCACGGCCAGCAGCGCACCCGCTCCAGCGCCAACCAAGTCTGCAGCGTAGAGACGCGTACTGTCATCCGCATGGGCACCGAAGAGGGTCGCCAGTGCGAATCCAATCCATAGGTATGGTAGCGTGACGAGACCAAGGAACGGGAGCTGTTGCCAGGTAGACGAAGGCGTGAAGGTGCTGAAGATAGCCAGGAGCAACGCACTGAAGGCAGCCAATGCCATGTAGCGCGGTACGTACACTTCCCGCCGCCACCGCGCGCGCCATGCAGCGCCAGCCGCGCCAATACCGATGCCAAGTATAGCGAGGGACAAGACGGCAAAAACATAAGGGGGGTAGTACAACGTCGAAAAGAGCCGCGTCAACGCGATCTCCAAGCAAAGACTCCCACCCGACAGCAACAAAAGGCTGATCAGCCGATCAATTGGCGAATTAGACATAACCTACCCAAGCAGATGCGAAACGTCACCACAGAGTTTACTACATTACAGAGTAAAGGGCGATCGCTCTGCGGCTCACTGCCTGTCGCACCGCACCGCTCTACGTCTTCGTTACTCTTCCTCGACTTCATCGGCTCCTTCCCCTTCGCCTTCGTCGAGCCACGGATGGTCTACGACGTGCTCGACTGGAGCACGATACAGTTCGGGCTGGTCATCGGCGCGTCCAACCTCACCACCCCGCGCGGCGTCTTCGCCGTGGCGATGGCCTTGATACTGGGCACGGTGGCGCTCGCAACCTTCCTTCTGCGAAGAGCACTCGCGCAAGGACGCAAAGTCACCAAGATGACAAAAGGGCTTCGATGGAAAGAGCGATTGGTGCGAGCGAAGCAGGAAACGATTTAGGGGAGGATGTAAGGGTGTGTGAGGGTGTCGGAGTATGGGGGTGTAACGGATGGTCGCGCGTCTGGGCGCCAACGAAGGGCTCCTGCGGAGCTAACAATGCACCACCACTGAGCCCCATCCTGCCGTTAGGTCCGACAGGACCGTTGTCCTGGTAGCCGGGGGTGGAGAGGCACGCCGTTTGTGCCTCGTAACCCTCGGCGGGCCCCACACCCCCACACCGTTACAAGTCGTCCCCAACTACCACCTACCCTCTACCACCTACCTTCGCCCTACTCATCCGCCGGCGGCCCCATATCGGGACCCGGAATGCTTTCAATAGGTGCTTGTGCGCCTTCCGACAGGAAATTGAAGGAGCTGGTTACGGTAGCGTAAAGCTGCTCCATCTCGGTGTATAGATCGGCGGCTGGGTCGGCGGGCACGAAGGTGAATCGGTACAGCAGGTCGTCGTGGACGATCAGGATCTGCCGGTTCAACTCCTGGCCGGGCAACCGGTCGAGCACGATCGCCTCCTCGCCATCAAGGGTGAGGGTGGAACGCTCGATGGGGAAGTCTGGCATTCCTGCTACCATCTCGTCGGCCACTTGAGTAGCGCTACGCCCATCAGCCGTGGTGACCTGAATCTCTGCGAAGGGCAGTTGCGGCTCCTGTCCCTGCCTGCCCGGCGCGGGATCGATCATCGTGGCGTAGAATGGTCCCTCCGCCACATAGCTGTCCGGGTACACCAAGCAGTAGCCCGCCTCTTCATTGGTCAGTAGCTCGTTGCCCTCCGCCGGCTCAGCGCACTCGCCCGTCGCCTCGCTTGTGGGCGCTGCCTGGCGTGCACAGGCTGTCAGCGCGAGCAGAGCAAGCAGCAGCGTCACTATCCATAGTCGTTTCATGAGAGATCTCCTTGTCTCGTTAGACTGTATCCACGAAGTTGCTCTCATTATCTGCACTATGGGACTCTTGCACATCTGGGGTTCGACGTATTTTCTCCTACGTGAGAAGGCGGATAGGGGGTTATGGCAAATCATCTACTACGACAACGATATTTGACCTCCTCCTCGCTTGTCACCCCGAATGGCCCGGGC
>JALZCF010000385.1 GCA_030863245.1 Chloroflexota bacterium | reverse complement strand
GCCTAGACGTGCTGACCCATACCCGCGAGGTGCAGGCACGCATTGGCTACCTGCCCGAGAACACGCCCCTCTATCCAGAGCTGTCGGTTCAAAACTACCTGCGCATGATGGCCGATCTACGCGAGATCCCGGAGGAGGCCCAGCGGGCCCACATCTCGGAGGCGGTCTATGCTACCGGCCTGGTAGAGTACCTCACCCGGCCGATCGGGCAGCTCAGCAAGGGCCTGCGGCAGCGTGTCGGCCTGGCCCAGGCGATTCTTCACCGGCCGAAGCTGCTCATCCTGGACGAGCCGACGGTGGGGCTGGACCCAACGCAGGTGGTGGAGATTCGCCACCTGATCCGGCGGCTGGCGCGCAGCAGTACCGTGCTCTTCTCGTCGCACATCCTCTCCGAGGTAGAAGCCCTTTGTGACCGGGTCATTATCCTCATGAATGGGGAGATTCGTGCGGACGCGCGGCTGGCCGATCTAGCCGCTACGGCCGATGCCATCCTGGTACTCCAGGAACAGCAGGGCGGCATCGAGCGCACGCTCCGCGGGCTCGAGGGCGTACGCGGCGTCGAAGCGCTTCACAGCGCCGACGGCTATCCAGCCTACCGGGTTCTCGGCCAGAGCGAGGCTGATCTCTGCCCCATCCTATATGATCTAGCCCGAGAGCAGGGCTGGCGCGTGCGCGAACTGCGACGAGATGTGCGCACCTTAGAGACGGTGTTCAATGAGTTGGCGACAGCGGCGTAGTTCGGGGAGCGGGGAGCGGAACGGTGTGTAGGGGTGTGGGAGTGTGGGGGTGTTGTTGGTGGAGATGATGAGTTTTGGAGGATGCAGATGAAACAGATGTTGGCAATTGTTCGCAAGGAGCTTAATAGCTATTTCGGGTCGCCGATGGCGCTGATTTTTATCGGGGTCTTCCTGGCGACGACGCTTTTTACGTTCTTTTGGGCCGACGCGTTCTTCGCGCGGGGCATTGCCGATGTGCGGCCGATGTTCCGGTGGATGCCTATCTTGTTGATCTTTCTTACGTCGGCCCTGACGATGCGGCAATGGAGTGAGGAGCAGCAGAGCGGGACGCTGGAGATGTTGCTCACGTTGCCGGCGAGTGGGGTCCAGCTGGTGTTGGGCAAATTCCTCGCGGTGATGGCGCTGGTGGTCGTCGCTCTGGCGCTGACGCTCTCGTTGCCCATCACCGTTGCCCTGTTGGGCAATCTGGACTGGGGGCCGGTCATGGGGGGCTACCTGGCAGCACTCCTCCTGGCTGCGGCCTACGCGGCGCTTGGGCTCTTCGTCTCGTCCCGTACGGATAACCAGATCGTCGCGTTGATCCTGACGGTGCTGCTCGGCGGCCTGCTCTATCTCGTTGGCTCGCCGGTCATAACCGGTTTCTTTGGTGACAGCGTGGGAGAGATCCTGCGCGCGATTGGCACGGGGAGTCGCTTCGAGAGCATCGAGCGGGGCGTGGTGGACCTGCGCGATCTGGCCTACTTCCTCTCGCTGACGGCGCTCTTCCTGACGTTGAACGTCGTCTCCCTGGATAGCAAACGGTGGAGCACGGGCGAGCAGACGCGTCGCTACCGCCAGGGGCTCATGCTTACGGGCACGTTGGTAGCCGTGAATGTGCTTGTGCTCAACCTTTGGCTCTTCCCTCTGACTCGGGCGCGTGTTGACATGACGGCGCAGAACGAATACAGCCTCGCCCCCGTCACGCATGATCTGTTGAACGAGCTGCAGGAGCCGTTGCTCATCCGGGGCTACTTCAGCGAGCGCACGCACCCTCTGCTCGCTCCCCTTGTGCCACGCGTCCGCGACATGCTGCGGGAGTATGAGATTGCGTCAAACGGCAATGTGGTGGTCGAGATTGTGGATCCGCTGGAGGACCCGGAGAAAGAGGCGGAGGCGAACCAGAGCTATGGCATCCAGCCGACGCCGCTCCAGGCGGCCGACCGCTACGGCGCGTCGCTGGTGAATGCGTACTTCGATATCCTGATCCGCTATGGCGATCAGAATGCTGTGTTGGGCTTCCAGGATCTCATCGAGATCCAGCCCTCTCCCAGTGGGGAGGTCGACGTGCAGTTGCGTAACCTGGAGTACGACCTGACGCGCTCTATCAAGAGGGTGGTCTACGGTTTCCAAAGTGTGGATGCGGTGCTGGCTCAGATGGAGGAACCGGCGCACCTGACGCTCTTTGTCACGCCGAACACCCTACCGGAGTGGCTGGCGAGCGTACCCTCTACCGTCGAAGCGGTGGCGGCGGAGATTGAGGCGAAATCCAACGGCAAGTTCACCTTCGAGGTAGTCGACGTCGACGATCCAAACAGCGCCGTCAACCGGCGGGCGCTGGAGGAACAATATGGGCTGCGTCCCATCGCCGTCGACCTCTTCGGGACAGAGAGCTACTACCTGCACATGGTCCTGGATTCGGGCGGCGAGCAACAATTGCTGGCACCGGCCGGCGATCTGTCTGAGGCGGATATCCGCACCACCATCGAGTCGGCGCTCAAGCGAAGCTCCTCTGGCTTCCTGAAGGTGGTGGGCCTCTGGACCCCGCCCGAGACGCCGCAGAGCGATCCCTTTGGCCAGCCGCAGCCCTCCTTCCATCAATACAGCACGCTCAGGGAACAACTCAGTGGGGAGTACACCGTACGCTCGATGGACCTATCCAGTGGGCAGGTGCCGGTGGATGTGGATGTGCTACTTGTCGTAGCACCGAACCAGATGAGTGATGTAGAACGGTACGCGATCGACCAGTACCTGATGCGTGGGGGCACGGTGATCCTCGCGGCAGGCAACTACCTTCTCAGCCCCGATCCTATGACCGGTAGCTTGGCCGTGGCAGCTGTGGAGGAGGGGCTGCGCGACATGCTACTGAGCTACGGCGTGGATGTGCAGGAAGCGATGGTCATGGACCCGCAGAACGAGCCCTTCCCGATACAGGTCGATCGCAATGTGGGCGGCCTGCCGGTGCGGGAGATCCAGGCGGTGAACTACCCCTTCTTCGTGGATGTGCGCCCCGATGGCATGGACCGCGACAGTCCGATCCTGGCGAGTGTG
The DNA here is from genome assembly GCA_030863245.1 of Chloroflexota bacterium. Taxonomy (GTDB): domain Bacteria; phylum Chloroflexota; class Anaerolineae; order Ardenticatenales; family Ardenticatenaceae; genus JALZCF01. The sequence continues at coordinate 2,728 of JALZCF010000385.1, read as the reverse complement.
CCCGCCGTGACGCTGAATTGGGTCTCGCCGGTGGAGGCAGATGCTGCCGAGGAGGCGGGGCGCGAGGTCACGACGCTGCTCCAATCCACGCCCTACTCCTGGCTGCGCACCAGCACCGACATCCAGCCGAATCCTGAGCTCTATCCGCAGTTTGGGTTCCCGGTCGAGGGTGAGCCAGCCTCATACCCGCTGGCGGTCTCAGTGCAGGGTGTCTTTGATAGCTACTTCAAGGATAAGCCGATCCCGACGCCGGAGGAGCCGGTTGAGGACGCCCCGCAGGAAGGGGATGCTGCAGCAGGGACACCCGAGACGATCGGTACCTTGGAAGCGTCACCTGAGACGGCGCGCCTGGTGGTGATCGGCAGTAACGAGTTCCTGAATGACCTGGTCTTCCAACTCTCTGCCAGCCTGAATGGCGAGCGCTACCTGAATAATCTGCTGTTCATGCAGAACATGGTCGATTGGTCGGTGGAGGACCTGGATCTCCTCACGATCCGCTCGCGCGGCACCTCCGCTCGGTTATTGGAACCGCTCACCGAGCAGGCGCAGCGTGTGTGGGAGCTGCTGAACTACGGCGTGGCGCTGCTGGCCCTCATCGCTATCGGCGTGGTGTGGCAGCTTCGCCAGCGCAACGAGCAGCCGATGGATCTGGACCCCCCGTCCGAGTTCCCAACGGATGCCATGCCAAGTGCCGTGAGTGGGCAGTAGGAGGTGAATCATGGAAAAACGTAACCAATACCTGACAGCGCTTCTTGTGGTGCAGCTCGCCCTCGCCGTCCTGACCTTCTGGCCTCGCTCGGCCACGTCCGAAGCGGCAGCCGGCCCCCTTCTCGATGATTTCGAGGCGGGGGAGGTGACCGCGTTCACCGTCAGCGATGCCGACGGCAACCGCATCGAGCTTGCCCGGGAGGGCGACGAGTGGGTGTTGCCAGAAGCCGACGATTTCCCGGCCAATAGCAGCCAGGTCGAGACCTTCCTCGGCAAGGTGGCGAAGCTGCAGAAGAACCGCCTTGTCACACAGACCGAGGGTAGCCACGCGCGGCTTATGGTGGCGGAGGACGAGTTCGAGCGGCTGGTCGAGCTTCGCCTGGAGGATGGGAACACCGAGCGTCTCTTCATCGGCAGCTCTGGTGGTCCAAGCGCCACCCACGTGCGGCTGGCGAATGAGCCTGAGGTATACCTGACGGGCGACCTGGCGGTGTGGGACGCCAACACGCAGCCGGGTAGCTGGGTTGATACGACCTACGTCTCGGTACCTCTTACGGAAACCGTCGGGTTAACCCTGCAAAACACGAACGGCACCTTCGAGTTCAGCAAGGAGGGCGAAAGCTGGACCATGGAGGGGCTAGACGAGGATGAAACGTTCAACGAGGAGGCACTCACCTCGATGCTTGGTCAGATCACCTCGCTACAGATGGTTCGGCCCCTCGGCAAGACGGAAGACGCGTCCTACGGGCTAGACGACCCGCGCGCGGAGGCGATCCTCGAAACCGAGGCTGGTGAGATGTACACTCTAGCGATCGGTGCGGAAGACAGCGAGGACCTGACCGCGGTCGCCAAGTGGTCGGAATCCCCCTACTACGTCCGAATCTCGGACGCGACAGCGAACAGCCTTGTCGACAAAACGGAAGCGGACTTCATCCAGAGTCCAACGCCCGCCCCGTCCTTGGAGCTAGAAGCGACCCCGGTGACTGCGCCGTAATACTAGTTGTCGCATAACAAAGTAGATTGTAGGGGCGAGGCAACCGGCCAGGCGCTTCTTAAGCAAACCCACCCGAATCCGGTTGCCACGCCCCTGCCCCGCATAACGATCCGCCGCCCGACGTCAATCGCAGTAATGGGACTGGGCCCGACAATCGGATCGTATCAGGCCCTGCTCCAATACCCGTTCGCCTGGGATTGAAGAGCACGGATTACAGGATTATCGGATCTGGTGGTGGCAGGCAAGGTGCGTGGGCCTATGCTGGTAAGCGTCGACAGCCTCCTTGATACGGTAGTCTCGTAGGGGCGGGGCCACCGGATTGGGGATCCGGTGCTGAAGGACGCGCTTGGCCGGTTGCCTCGCCCCTACCTATCGTCGCCGAGTCGATCCCGTGCTCTCTTGCAAGAGGGCAGCGTACTTCCTGCTCCTCTCTACGGACGAGCTTGACGCCTCCCCCGCGCACGGTACACTATCGCACGGTTCGCTCGCAAATAGGATCTCATCCGATGAAGATACGCTCTATCACGCTTTTCTCACCTATCATCCCGCAGGACAAGCCGGCCTTGAGACCCCTCGCTACGTTAGGAACAGCGGCGCGCGGGGCGCTGGAGCAGGCGGGGTACGAGGTGCAGACGGTGCGCCTTGCGACCCCACCGTGGCCTCGATTCTTTGACGATACCGCTGCGGCACTGCATGCCGCGCAGTGGTTGGACCGTGCTGCGCCGAAGGTAGGGATTGATTATCTCTCACTCGGCCCGGTGGAGGCGGTAGGGGGAGGGAACACCTCTCTCATCGAGAGCAGCACGGCAATCCTGGCTGCGACTGAGCGTGTTTTCTGTACAACCCTGATCGCGGATACGGAGCACGGGGTAAATGTGGGCGCGGCGCGTGCGTCTGCCGAGGCGATCGTTGCCAACGCCGCGCTTGAGCCGAACGGCTTCGGGAATCTCCGTTTTGCGGTGCTGGCCAACGTTCGGCCGGGAAGTCCCTTTTTCCCCGCGGCCTACACCCATCCAGGGTATGCCC
>JALZCF010000368.1 GCA_030863245.1 Chloroflexota bacterium | reverse complement strand
CCGCATTCCGCACTCCGCACTCCGCAATCGACATAGCTCACAATAGCGAGAAGACTCATGCCCGACACCATCCGCATCCTCGTCGCCGACGACCACCCCGTTGTCCGCGATGGCCTCATCACCATCCTTGAAACCCAACCTGACTTTGACGTGGTGGGCGAGGCCTCCAACGGTAAGGAGGCGATCGAGCTGAGCAAGCAATTGGAGCCAGACGTGCTGCTGCTCGACCTGGAGATGCCGGAGATGGACGGGGTGGAGAGCCTACAGGCGCTCCGTACCGTCCGCCCCGAGACGCAGGTTATCGTCTTCACTGCCTTCGACACGGACGAACGCATCGTGAGTGCCGTGCAGGCCGGGGCACAAGGTTACCTACTGAAAGGCGCTCCTCGCAACGATATCTTCAAGGCGATCCGCGTCGTGAGCCAGGGAGGCTCCCTGCTCGAGCCCGTCGTCGCCTCCAAACTCCTCCGTCACATGAGTGGTCAAACCGAACCGAACGCCCGACTCGTCGAGCCCCTCACGGATCGCGAGATGGAAGTGCTACAGGAGCTTGCTCAGGGCAAAACCAACCGCGAGATAGCCGATACCCTCATCATCTCCGAGCGGACCGTGAAATTTCACGTCAGCTCCATCCTCGGCAAGCTCGACGCCGACAACCGCACCGAAGCTGTGGCAATTGCCGCCCAGATGGGGCTCGTGGACCTCTCTTGATGGTGCACTAACGCCATCCATGCAGTCACCCCTGACCTTTCATGCTAAAATCAATACATGACAGTTATCCTAACCGCCGAGAACCTCACCAAATCCTTTGCTGACCGCACCCTCTTTACGGATATCTCCTTCGGCCTGAACGATACGGATCGGATCGGGCTGATCGGGGTGAATGGGAGCGGGAAAACAACGCTCTTGCGGCTGCTGGCGGGCGTGGAGCCGGCAGACAGTGGGCGTGTGACGCTGGGGAGCAAGGTGCGGGTGGCCTACCTCCCACAGAATCCGATCTTCGATCCAGGGCAGACGGTACTCGACCATATCTTCGCCTCACAGACGCCCGCGATGCGCCTGCTGCGGGACTACGAGTCGACTATCGACCGACTCGAACGGGAGCCGGCGAATGAGGCTCTGTTACAGCAACTGCATGAGCTGAATGCAGAGATGGAGCGGCTCAACGCGTGGGAAGCGGAAACGAATGCACGTACGATCCTCTCTAAACTCGGCATTCACGAGTTTGATGCTAGGCTAGGTGATCTGAGTGGGGGACAGCGCAAGCGCGTCGCGATGGCACGGGCGCTGATCGATCGTGCGGAGCTGCTCATCCTCGACGAGCCGACGAATCACCTCGACGTAGAGATCGTCGAATGGCTGGAGGAGTACCTGGCACGGACGCCGGGCGCGCTGCTGCTTGTCACGCACGATCGCTACTTCCTCGACCGCGTGACCAACCGCATTTTCGAGTTGGACAACAAACAGCTGTACACCTACGATGGCAACTATGAGAGCTACCTGGCCGCGAAGGCTGAGCGGGAGCGCCTAAGGGAGGCGACCGCACTGAAGCGCGAGAATCTGCTCCGCAAGGAGATGGCCTGGCTTCAGCGTGGGGCACGCGCCCGCTCTACCAAGCAGAAAGCACACATCCAACGCATCCAGACGCTCCAAGAAAGCATCGAGAACGCGTCAGAGCCGCGCGACGAGGTAACCATCGCGCTCGGCTCCCGACGACTGGGCAAACGCGCCATCGAGATGCGCGACCTGACAAAGGCGTGGAATGGTGTGCCCGTCATCGACAGTTTCACCTACACCGTCGAGCCGGGCGATCGCATCGGCATCGTGGGTCCGAACGGCGTGGGCAAGTCTACATTACTCAACCTTGTTGCCGGTCGTGTGGAACCCGACCAGGGAAGCATCACGGTCGGCGAGACCGTTCACCTCGCCTATTATGACCAAGAGAGTCGCGAGTTACCCCTTGACCAGCGCGTGATTGACTATATTCAAGAAGGCGCTTCCCTGATCCGGCTTGCGGATGGCAGCAAAGTAACTGCCTCCGCCATCTTGGAGTGGTTCCTCTTCCCACCGGAACAACACTACAGCCTCATTAGCAAGCTCTCCGGCGGCGAGAGACGGCGGCTCTACCTGCTCCGCACGATCATGGACTGGCCCAACGTCCTCCTCCTCGACGAGCCAACGAACGACCTCGATATCCAAACGCTAACTGTCCTGGAAGATTACCTCGACCAATTCTCCGGCACCGTTCTCGCCGTCTCTCACGACCGCTACTTCCTCGACCGGGTGGCTGACTTCATCCTCGCCTTTGAGGGAGATGGGATCATCAAGGAGTACCCCGGGAATTACTCACTGTACCGGGAAATGCGTGAGAAGAGCCAGGGTGATCGAGAAGAACAAACAAGGCGCGATATCCAACCAGAACATAGACCTGGCCTGCCGGACGGTGAGCCACGGTCACTGACGTGGAAAGAAAAACGCGAGTTGGAAGCGCTAGAGGCACGGATGGTAGAACTGGAGCAGCGGTTGCCGGAGATTGACGAGGAAATGTCGCAGGTCGCCACCGACTATGTGAGACTGAGCAAGCTTCAGCGAGAGCGGGAGGTGATGGAGAGAGAGTTAGAAGTGGTAATGGAGCGATGGCTCGAGTTGAGTGAGATCCGGGAGATGAGTCGTTGACAGTTCGTAGATACAAAACGGTGGGCGTTAGTAGACAAGCCATCTACTAATGCCCACCGTACAAGCTTCATCAATTGGTGCAACTAGCCCCAGCGATTGTGTTTCCGTAGCAGGCGGACAAGCTCGTCCTCAGCCTTCTGGACACCCTGCCTCTCAAGATCGACCATTTGCTGCCAAAGATTCTTGCCCTGGTCATCCTGGGCATCCTGTACATACTGCTCGTATGCGTCGAGGGCCATCGATTTCTCATGCAGCGCTGCGATGACGTCGTACACTTCGTTGGGAAGCGGGGTAAAATCCTGATTGCGATCTGTCATTGAATCCTCCTATTCGATCTCTTTGAACGTATAGACTTTCATCGTTTTGGGGAGCAACAAGCGTACCAAAGAAGGTTAGAGATGACGCTATCGGGCAACATTGATTACGAGAGCGAGGTGCTGGAACGCTACACGGCCGGCGAGGTCGCGGGGATGCTTGAGCTCGAGTATGAGCAACTGGTGCGAGTGGCTAGCTGCTTCACTGAGCGGGACGCTCAATGGCGGCCTGCGCCAGGTGTCTTGTCTGCCCTCGAGATCATCTCCTACCTCGCCCTGGAGCTCCTGCCCCACGGGCCTGCCCCCTCCCTCTCCGATGCCCTCCACGCGCTTGATCAGCTCTACGCTGCTTGGCAAGCAGAATCCACGGCCTTCCAACGAGTCCAGGCCCGCTACCTGGCCTACCACCTCGGACAACTAGAAATGCTTCGCGCCATCTTGATGAGCAGCAAATAAACGTCTCCCACCCCCCTCTTTTGCGACGCCTATTCCTCTGCGCTACACTACCGCCGCTGTGGAATATCAAAGGACGGAAAGTAGACACTTTCGATGCAGACGAAATTGAGCGTCTTTGCGGCCAAAGTGGCAGAGAGCGGATGGTTGGCCGCACTCCTCGTCGTACCGATTCTTTTTAACCTGTATACAGAGCGCATTTTCGAAGAAGACAAGATTCCCTTGATGCGCTCCATTGCGCTTCTTGTTTTTGTTGCCCTGTTGATCTGGGCAATCGAGCGAGGGCGTGATGCCCTGCAGATCGATGGACGGCCCTTCTGGAAGATCCCCATCGTCCTGCCTGCCCTCGTGCTCACGGGAGCCTACCTCCTCTCAACGCTGTTGAGCGTTGTGCCACGCATCTCCTTCTGGGGGGCCTACATCCGGCGCCAAGGGACTTACACCTGGTTAGCCTACATCGCGATTTTCTTCGCTATCTTGCTGCTCGTGCGGGAGCGGAAGCAGGTGGAACGAGTCGTCACCCTTGTCCTGCTAAGCAGCGTTCCGGCAAGCTTATACGCCTTCCTGCAAAATCGGGGGCTCGACCCCATTCCTTGGGGCGGTGATGTTGTACAGCGTGTCAGCAGCACGGCGGGCAACCCAATCTTTATCTCAGCCTACCTCATCATGGTGCTACCCCTCACCTTGATGCGGGTCATCGAACATTTCAAGCGATTACTGAGTATCGATGCGGAAGAGGAGAAACAGGGTTACCTCGCTTCCTCCCTCCTGGCAGGTGCCTATCTCTTTCTGCTCATCATTCAGCTCATCACCATTGTCTACTCCCAGAGTCGTGGACCGCTACTCGGATTGGGCGTAGGGTTGGTCTTCTTCGGAATTCTCTTCTTCCTGCGCTACAGCCGTCGATTGACGCTCGGCATTGCAGGCTTAGCCGTCGCCGGCATCGCGTTTCTTGCGGTGTTCAACCTGCCGAATAGCCCGCTGGAGCCGCTCCGCAACGTCAAGTATGTCGGTCGTCTTGGACAGGTATTCCAGACCGAATCAGGCACGGGGTTGGTGCGTACTCTGATCTGGGAGGGTGCGACGGATCTGCTGGCCGACAACCCGACCCGCGCGCTGATCGGGTACGGACCAGAGGCGATGTACGTTGCGTATAACCCCTACTATCCGCCGGAGTTAGCTCAGGTAGAGAGCCGTAACGCCTCACCGGACCGCTCACACAACGAGACCTTCGACTCGCTCATCATGACGGGCGTCCTCGGCTTCGTCGCCCAGACCGTCCTCTTCCTGTCGATATTCTACTATACCCTGCGTTGGTTGGGCCTCATCGACAATACCAGGCAGCGATATGCCTTCTTTGGTACGGTAGGCGCTGGCACCCTGCTCGGCACGTTCTTGCCCTTCTTGCTAGAGGGGTCCTTCCGAATGTCCGGGGTTGGTCTTCCCGTCGGCATCGGGATTGCCCTGATCACCTACCTGCTCGCCTACGCCGTCACGCACTCCAAGCCGGAAGCGGAGCAGGCACACCACCCCTACTACCTGCTGCTCGTCGCGCTCTTGGCTGCCGTGATCGGCCACTACATGGAAATCCATCTTGGCATTGCCATTGGCGTCACCCGGCTCTACTTCTGGATTTACACGGCCCTTATCATTGTTATCGGCCTTCCCCTCGTCCGCACTCCCGCCGCCATAGAGACGGATGGGGATGCAGTGGAAAGCAGTCGTTCATCGAGACGTAGCAGGCGACGGGGTCGGTCGGCTAGCCGGCTCCCCATCCTCACCAGTACGCTTGTGGGCCTGAGCCTGATGATGAGCCTGATCCTGGCGATACTAACCTTCAATTTCTACGTGCCAAACGTGGGCCTTGACATGGGCGAGATAGCTTTCTCACTCATCTGGCTCTTCATCGGGACGTGGCTTTTCGGTGCGCTCGCCGTCAGTGCGGAATCGGCTTTCGAGCAGGCAGAAAGCGAGCGCTGGCTACAACGAATGGGTGCGTATGTGTTGATCT
>JALZCF010000355.1 GCA_030863245.1 Chloroflexota bacterium | reverse complement strand
TGCCGAGGAAGTTATCGTGATCCAGGCCGTATGCTTCCGCCACATGGCGATGCTGCCGCGCCAGCCCCTCACCTAACGTCGCTGCGACAGTCGTCGACTGGCTACCCGCCTCTAACCACTCCAACAGGAGCAGGGCGCCCTGATCACTCGTTACCTGCCCACATACCAGTGGAATCACTAATCCACTGTCGACCTGGCGCAACTGCGTCAAGCCCTCCGCCTCCGCATGGAACATTGATTTCCCATGATCCGGCGCATCCGGCTGCCACTTCGCGAAATAAACCCACTCCTCCGTCTCCACACGCGCTGCCACACTAATATCGCCCCCACCCACACGACGGATCGAGCGGATCACACTGCGGTCGTTCGCGCCAGAGAGAAGGGCCTCACGAAGGAGACCCTCAGGTAGTGATGCAGTAGCCATCTTTAGCAGAAAGGATGAAGGATGAAGGATGAAGCACGGGATGGAGCTGTTTCATCCTTTATCCTTCCGCTCCGTAGTCGGCGTTCTGTTAGATGCCTTCCTGCTTCCTAATGTACTCTAGCAATCCCTCGGTTGCGTCGTCGATCATCTCGTACACGCCATCGAAGTTGCGGGTGTAGTAGGGATCGGGTACGTCTAGGTCGCTCTCATCGTGGCCATTGCTGGCGAATTCGAGGAGGAATCGGATGTCGTCCACGTCGCCAAAGCCCCATTCGCGTGCACGGCGGCGGACGGTATTGTAATTGTCCAGGTCCATCACGATCAGGTAATCCGCATTTTCGATATCCTCGGCGTTAATCTGGCGTGAGACAATACCCGAGAAATCTATGTTGCGCTGCTGCAACTGGCGCGCGGTACCGCGGTGTGGGCGGGCACCACTATGCAGCCCTTCCGTGCCGGCTGAATCCACACGAATCTTGTCACTCAAGCCTGCTTGCTGCACTTTGTGGCGAAGGAGCGCCTCGGCCATCGGTGAGCGGCAGATATTACCGAGGCAGATGAATACCACATCGATCATAGAACTATCTCCTACCGTCTACTTTTTCTGTTATCTTTGTTGTCGATCTTAGATCTAGCCAGCAGCGTGCCATCAGTCAGATGGGTGCTGTTGCATGTTGCATAGAGCATGGTGTGCGTGGGAGTGCGGGTTTGCGTTTTAGGCAGGGTGTGAAACAGGTATTGTTGCGTGTGGTCATCTTACGAAGTGGGGTTCTTCAATTGCATGACCACATTGGGTGTGGTACACTCCGAAAAGTTACCCAAACGAGCGTTTGGTTGAGAGGGGAAAATGATCGAGCGTAGCCGGCGGGATGAATTGCTCGAGAAGGCAGCCCATCTGTTTCGCGCAAAGGGATATCACGCCACGTCGATGAAGGATATTGCTGCCGAGCTGGAGATTCTGCCTGGTAGTCTCTATCACCATATTGACAGCAAAGAATCGTTGCTGGTGGAGATCATGCAGCGCGGCATCGAGGTGCTATTGGAGTACGTGCGACCCGTCGTAGCGAGCGATGCTCCTCCCATTGCAAAACTGCGGGATCTTGTCCGCTTCCACATCATCGCCATTGCCGAGCACCCTGACGTGCTAACCGTATTCTTGCACGAGATGAAGTCCCTGCCCGAAGCGCGGCGCCAAGAGCAGCTGCAGCTACGCGATGAGTATGAACGCTTACTCATGAGCGTCATCGAGGAGGGGATAGCCTGCGGCGACTTTCGTCCGCTTCACCCTCGCATGGCAACCTTTGCCATTCTGGGAATGGTCAACTGGCTCTATGCTTGGTATCGGCCGACTGGAAGCTTGTCTCCTGATGAGATCGCCGACGAGTTTCTGACCTTGATCGTACAGGGCTTAGCAACGGAAGAGACAAGGGAGGGGGAACGAGTTCCTTCCACGCCTCCCTCTCTGCTTTCTAATCTCTAATTTCTACCCCATGGTTGTAGGAGGACAGAATGAGCGGCCTTAGCTTCACCTTAACCGAAGAGCAACGCATGCTGCAAGAGATGGCACATGATTTCGCAGTAAAAGAGATTATCCCTGTTGCGGAGCACTATGATAGAACATCGGAGTTCCCCTGGCCGCTTGTCGAGCAGGCTCAGGCGGTTGGGCTGATGAACACGAACGTTCCGATGGAGTATGGTGGTGCGGGGTTGAACGTGCTGGAGGAGGCTATCGTCGCTGAGGAATTGTCCTATGGCTGTTCCGGTATCGCAACCGCTCTTGCCGTGAACAACCTCGCGGCGATCCCCATCATGCTGGCTGGGTCTGGGGAGCAGAAGCGGGAGTGGCTGGGCAAGATGACGGACGGGGCGATGGCGGCCTACGCCGTGACGGAGCCGGGTGCGGGGTCCAATGTGGTTGGCATGCGTGCTATGGCGCGTAGGGAGGACGACCGCTACGTGCTGAATGGCTCCAAGACTTTCATCTCTAACGCGAGCGTCGCCGACTTCTTCGTCGTTTTCGCGAAGACGGACAAGGAGGCAGGGCACCGGGGAATTAGCGCGTTCATCGTGCCGCGCGATGCCGAGGGCTTCAGCGTCTCCAAGCACTTCGACAAGTTGGGGCAGCGGGCCAGCGATACGGCTGAGATCTCGCTAGACGAGGTGGCGATTCCCGCCGAGAACCGTTTGGGTGAAGAGGGACAAGGCTTTTACATCGCGATGGGCGTGTTCGACTATAGCCGCCCGACGGTGGGGAGTGGCGCGCTCGGCGTGGCACGCCGTGCCTTCGATGAGGCACGCAAATATGCCGCCGAGCGCGAAGCATTCGGCCAACCCATCGTCGAGTTCCAGGCCATTGGTCACAAGCTGGCGGACATGGCGATGAATATCGATGCCGCTCGCCTGCTTGTGTGGCGTGCCGCGCATCAGATCGATAGTGGCCAGCCAAACTCGATGTGGTCCTCGATGGCCAAAGCCTTTGCGGCGGACATGGCAATGCAGGCCACGGTTGACGCCGTGCAGATCTTTGGAGGGTACGGGTACATGAAAGAGTACCCGGTCGAGAAGCTCATGCGCGACGTGAAGATCTACCAGATTTACGAGGGGACGAGCCAGATCCAACGGAACATCATCGTCCGGGAGATGTATCGATGAAGGTCCGGGGAGCGGAACGGCTCGTGGAGCGGGGAGCGGGGAGCGTGAATGATCAGTGGGGTCGCCATGCTTCCCGACCTCACTTGCAGTTCACGCACTACGTATTACGCACCACACATTACGAACCACGCATTACGAACCACGCCCTTGGGCAACTTTACTTTCACACGTTTAGGTGTATAGGGGGGCTCGTCACCGCAACGGCTTGTGCCTAGCGCCGTTGTTCTGAGAGATCGTCAATATGGCGCTGAATCTCCCGTAGGGTACTATTTTCTTCTCGTGCCCTTTCGAGGTGGGGTGGTAGCCCCTTCCGCTTCTTGTCACGCTTCTTCGGTTTCCGCTTTGGCTTCTTTGGCATGTTGCGATCGTGGGACATAGGGTCTCTCCTTTCCTGGCTTCCATCAGGTTAGAGTACTATAGTCAGAAATGCAAGGGTGGACTGCTAGGAAGATCGGGTGACAGATGTCAGATGTCATTTGCCTCTCCCACCAGATCGCGCAGCGTGCCCACTTCCTGTTCGGGCTCGCCCGGTAAACCGCGCGCCCATTCCACCAGCATCGCGTTTGATCGAGAGAAGTCGTAAAAATGGCCAAGAACGGTCAGCTCTCGCTCGTGAGGGTCAAGTACCAGTGCGTGCAATCGTCTGTCATCTGCTTGCTGGAGCGCGGCAACCAGGGACTCCGTCTGCTCAGCCAGTAGGGTAACGGCCTCTTCCAGACTCTCCGGCGCGATGGCCGTCACCTTCGTTTGCAGCGCTGGGTCCTTCGGATGGAGCCCTTCCAAGTACACCGCCTGTAATTGGGCGGCGTATCGTAGGTGCTGCGTCAAGCGTTCGGCTACCTCTTTGCTCCAGACCTTCTCTTCCAGTGCGGCTTCCATGCGAAAGCGATCGGTACGCAGGAATGATGCAATGGTGTGTCGGTGGTCTGTCATGACCCTCTCACCCGCCCCGTCTCCCAATCCAGCGTTACCGGTTCCTCCAACGTGAAGGCCATCGCGCGAAGCGTTTCGCCATCACTCGTGACGTGGTTGTAGCCCCATGGGCGAACATCGGGGAGCAATTCGGCGCGCCATTCCTCGGCGCCATCAAGGGTGAGGCGGACGACGTTCGAGATGCCGCGCCACTGGTGGTTCGGCTCGAAGCGGAGGACGAGGCCTTCCGTGTCAGGGGTGAGGATGAGGGTTTCAATCGGTCCACCACGCACCTGCTCGTGGACGACCGCTTCGCCGCTCTCTACATCCGTGGCGCGGAGTACGTTGCCGCGAGCCACATACAGTCGTTCGGCGACAAGCAGTGTACATCCCCAACGTGATGCTGTAGCCTGGCGAGCGAGGATTCGCGCGCGCTCCGCGGCATCGCCAATATACTCGCTTGCGTCGAGTAGGGCACGTCCCTGTTGAGCAGGGACGTACTCTGTCACCCGCGGGTCGCTTGTCAGCTGGTCAGCGAGCGGGTTGGGCTCGCCTGCCGTAATGGCCTCCCAGGCAGCGAGCGAGTGCTGGCGGATCACCTCGTGAAATTCTTGTCGGTTGGCGCCTGCCTTGACCGCTTCCATTAGCAGCCGTTCGGTCGCAGCGAAGGGGCCGTATGTCTCGAGGTTCCGTCGGACGACTTCCTCCCGTACCTGGAGGCCACGAACGAGCCGGGTGCCGACACGGAGCAACTCGTCGACCGCCAGAAAGGCCTGCGGGAGCACGACGCGGCGGTTGGCGCTATCGTCCAGGGTGCGCTCCAGTAGGCTGTGCGCCGCGTTGTGCCAGAGCACGTTCGGCAGCGCAGCGACGTAGCGACCCAGGCTGTCCATCTTTTCAGCGTTGATGGGATTGCGTTTGAAGGGCATCGCGGAGGAACCAACCTGCTGCGCGCCGAACGGTTCCGCCCACTCACCGATTGGGGGAGATTGGAGCAGGCGCAGGTCGAAGGCGAACTTGTAGAGGGTTCCGGCCACCCCTGCCAGCGCATTGACGACGAGCCAATCCTGCTTGCGCGGGTAGGTTTGGGTAGTAACCTCCCATGTCTCTAGGTCCAGCTTCTCCATGACACGCCCTTCCAACCCGCGCGCCATCATCGCGGTGTCGTCGAGCAACTGCTCGTAGGAGGCGCTCGTGCCCACGGCGCCCTTGAAGCCCTTTCCACGCACCGTGCCACGCGCCTGCCGTAGAGCCTCCAGGTCCATCATCAGATCCTGCGTATACTGCGCAAGGCGATACCCTACCGTGGTCGGCTCGGCAGGTTGAAGATGGGTAAAGGCCATCGTGGGGGTGTCGGCCCAGCACTCCACCTGCTCAGCGAAGAGGCCGAGCAGCCGTTCCGTCTTGCCAATGATGAGGTCGAGCGCATCGCGGAGGCGCAACGCGTCAGCGTTGTCCTCGATATCCATCGACGTTGCGCCTAGGTGGATGATACCGCCGCCGATTCTCGCCTGTTCCGCGAAGGCATGAATCTCCGCCATCAAGTCATGGTGAATCTCCGCCTCGATCTCATGCGCGCGTGCGATGTCTACCCTGTCGGCGTGCTTGCGCAGATCCTCCACCTGCTCTTCGCTGACCAACCCCACCTCCTGCTGCGCCTCCGCCAACGTGACCCAGATCTGGCGCCACAGCCGCCGCTTGTGTGCCTCGCTCCAGATACGCCGCATGGCGTCGGTACCGTAACGCCAAGCAAAGGGCGAGAGGTAGGTGTCATGCGTGTAGCTTTCCTCTTTTGCCATACCAGTTTGTCCTGATGATGTTGTGCCCGGGGGAAGCATACCGCGCGAATCACGAAACGGGAAACGGAATAGGCCTATCCCGTTTTACGATTTACCGATCAACAGGCATAATCCCCTCTGCTACCCATCACCGTTGATGGTCTCATCAGGCCAAAGGCGCCCCAACTAGGCTACATGACTCACGTCTGCACGCATCGCGTTTGGAACATGTAGTCTGTATCACGTTTAATCTATAGAGCCGACCATATGGAACTGGTCGTGTTACGTGTTCGGCTCTCACGACAGATACAGGTGGTTTATGGCTGACAGAATGATTGTCTTCACACGGGGTGTGCCGGCGCCCGAGAGCTTTCCGATTGAGAGGGTAGCGGAAGCAGCGTCCTATGCCGTACGCAACTACGAGCAGCAGACGATGCAGTACACCACGAGCTACGGGTTCCTACCCCTCCGCGAGCAGCTTGCGGCGAAGTATGAAGTGGAGCCGGAGCAGGTACTCCTCTCGAACGGGTCCCTGCAAATTATCGACTTCCTCGGCCACGTGCTGTTGGAAGAGGGAAGTGTTATCTTCACCGAGTCTCCGACATACGATCGCACCCTCACACTCGCCCGTCGGCACAAGGCAAACATCGTCGGTGTTCCCTTAGAGGCGGATGGCCCAGACATTGACGCGCTCGAACGTGCACTCGGCGAACATCCTCCCGCTTTCTTTTACCTGATCCCCGACTTCCAGAATCCATCCGGCGCGACGGCATCGCTCTCGAAGCGACGGCACATTGCGGAGCTAGCACGCGAGTACGATTTCTGGTTGATAGAGGATGCCCCCTACCGTCCGCTCCGTTACTGGGGGGAGCAACTTCCCTCCTTATTCGACCTCGTGCCAGAGCGAACCTTGCACCTATCGAGCTATACCAAGCAGATCTCTCCGGGCGTGCGCGTCGGCTACCTTGTGGGGGATGAAGATCTGCTGAAGCAAGTGGCGAAGGTGGCAGAGGATACCTACATCACCCCCAATCTCGTCGGCGAGGCCATCGTCTATGAATTCATCCGTCGTGGTTGGCTGGAGGAGCAACTGGAATCGCTGAAGGCCCTCTACGGACCGCGGCTGGAAGCTATCTCTCAGGCACTGCGCACCTACCTACCGGACGCGGAGTGGATCGAGCCAGACGGGGGGTTCTTCCTTTCTGTTACCCTACCCGAGGGTATCACCAGCGAGACCCTGCGTGCCGCAGCCAAAGAACAGGGTCTCATCCTCTCTGATGGCCGTGGCTTCTTCCCCGACCCAGATAAGGGCGAGCGCTTTCTCCGCCTCCCCTTCTGTGCACTGACGGAGGAGGAATTGGAGGAGGGAGTGAGGCGACTGGCGGAGACAGTCACCATGATGGTTGGCACCGTCGCTTAGTGCCCTATGAGGGGAGTTGTTCCGGAATGGGAGATTGGAGACTGGAGACTGGAGATTGGTGATTGGAGATTCGTTCCTGAGTGGCTGGCTTGATTCTTCATTAGGAGGCAAGAAGTAGGGCATGTCTCTTGAATCATGGGCTACGCTGGACGAAGAGATCCCGTTCGAGAACCGATGGGTACGGGTGCGCCTCCAAAGGGTGCGGCTGCCGAATGGACGGGAGTACGAGTACTCAAGGGTGGATCGTCCCAAACAGGGGGTGGGCGTCCTCCTGTTTGACGAGGAATCGCGGCTATTATTAGAGCGAGAATACCGCCATGCCGTGCAGGAGGTGATCTGGCAGGTGCCGGGTGGCCTGATGGATGAGAGCGAGCCGCCCCTCGTGAGCGTCCAACGGGAGTTGCTGGAAGAGACCGGTTACGAGGCGGAAGAGTGGAGCGACCTGGGCTACTTCTACGATAACCCAGGCCTCGGCAACGCCTGCTCTCGCCTCTTTCTCGCGCGCCAGCCACGTAGGGTCGCTGAACCCGAGCCCGATCATGCCGAGTGGGTCGAGCTCCACTGGGTCACCCTCGATTGGCTCCGTGAGGCCGTACGCCAGGGCGACATTGTGGACCGGGTGGTGCTAGGTGGGATCGCGATGCTATGGGCACGCGATCTCATCTGATGATGCCGATAGCTCACCCTTGCTCGGCGGCGAGACCCTCATCGATCACGCCACAGGCGATGATGTCGCTCCGGGCACTTCGACCTCGATGAACGGCCAGGGCGCCCCCTTCGTCACCAGTGAGCTGGCTGGTGTCGAAGCCAGCGATGAGGGTGAAGAATTCGTTGGCCTCGACGTCGTTCTCACCCAAGGTACCTACCTCCTGGAAGTCGAAACCGGATAGATCAAGGATCGTTTCCTCGTCCCCCATCTCGAAGTCCGGTGCCTCACAGACGGCGGCAGGAACGATGGCTAGGTACTGAGTTGTGGGATCGAATTCATTAGAGGTGAGCTCGAGTAACAGTCGACCGCGCCGCGTGGTTGTGAAACGTGCCTGGCCAAGCTGGTTACCTTCCTCATCAACCAACACCACCGTCCGCAGATTGGCGCTCACACCGACTTCTTCCTCTGCAGCCTCCACGTCGACGTCCGCGTCAGCTGCCTCGACGGCCACTTCCGACTCCGTCTCGACCTGCACGTTGGGGGTCACCGCGACCTGCACGTTAGGGGTGACTGCGATCTCTACCTCTGGCTGGACCTCGATTATCACTTCCGGGGTTACCCCGATGTCCACTTCCGGCTGCGCGAAGATGTCCACTTCCGGCGTCAAGTCGAGTTCCACTTCGGGCTGCACCTCGACGTCTGCTTCGGGCCGCACGGCGACGTTCGCTTCCGGCGTGACCACGACGTCCGCTTCCGGCGTGACCACGACCTCCACTTCAGGCGAGACCGCGACCTCAGCTTGCGGCGTCACCACGGCTTCCACCTCCGGTTCCACCACGACGTCCGCTTCTGCTGCGGCCTCGACATCGGCGGGGCCGGCTACGACGAAGGGCTGCTCGGCGAAGCGCCGGGCAAAGCGGCGTGTCACGCTCACGCCAAACTCCTCCTCGAAGGCTGCTCTGTCGAAGACGCCAGCCTCACCCACCACGCGCAGGCGGGCACCACGCCGCACTAGGCCGCTTGGAAAGCCTTCGGGGTCCGTCGTGAAGATCAAGACTTCCTGATCGTCCTGTCCCAGCGCAAACGCGCGGCGACCAAAGGTGGCGCCGACTGAATCGGTGAGCGTGACTTCCTCGTCCTCAAATTGCTCTGGGTCCTCGACGAGCTCGCTGAGGGGCGTCACTTCCTCAAGCGGTTCACCACCTTCCTCAGCAACAAGTTCATCATCTTCAAGGAAGATGTCAATCTCACCTTCATCATCTTGGGCGTACACAGCTCCCGTGAGCCCTTGCACGAACAGGCTTGCCAGTACCAGCAGCACTACGGCGGCACCGGCCAGCCACATCACTTTCTTCGTCGTCATCGATGTCTCCTTCCAACGAGCGAGGACTTACCTATTACCACTGAGGAAGCAATCCGTGTGCCTTTCATGCTCCCCCTATTGTCCCTACTTGTTGACCCAGACGGGTAGTATGCCCGAACCGTTTGTGCACTCTGCACAAGCAGCGCAGCGCATCGTTAGATGCTTTGCCCGTTGAGACCCTTTCGCCTCTTTGGTATCCTATCTCTGTCACTGGCGCTACAGTGACCTGTCGGCAAGGGAGCGCGACGATCCGTTAGTAGGATGCGCGCTTCCTTGTTTTC
>JALZCF010000348.1 GCA_030863245.1 Chloroflexota bacterium | reverse complement strand
GAGCGGGGAGCGCGGAGCGGGGAGCGGAACAGCTCGGGGAGCGGGGAGCGGGGAGCGGGGAGCGGAACGGCTCGGGGAGCGGGAAGGGCGATCCTCACGGGCGGGCAGGCGGGATGCGGGGTATTGGGAGCAGGTGGCTGCGAGGCGAGAGGCGGAGGAGGCCAAGGAGGCGGCTGCGGTTGCCGCACCGGAGCCTAACGGGCAGTTGAGTTTTGGGGATCAGATGCAGCCTGCGGAGGATGCGGGGTACTATGACCTGGAAGGCGGGTCACGGTTGCCGCCACTGCGGGTGTTGGGGCAGATCCACAAGACGTTCATCGTATGTGAGGGGCCGGATGGCCTCTACCTGGTGGACCAGCACACAGCGCACGAGCGGGTGCTACTGGAGCGTTTCCGTCGCGAGCGCGCCCGGAAGTCCGTGCCCGCGCAGCGACTGCTTTCTCCGTTGACACTGGAATTGACGCCGCAGCAGATGGCGCTGGTGGAGGAGCAGCAGGAAACCCTGCTTCGCCTCGGCTTCGAGATCGAGCCCTTCGGGGGACTAATGGTCATCGTGCGCTCCCTGCCCAAGGCGATCCAGCATCACCCTGACCCGGCCGCAGCGCTAGCAGAGATCCTCGACGGCGCGATTGCGGATCGTTCCGGGCTCTCTTGGGAGGAGCGGCTGGTCATGTACGCAGCCTGCCGCGGCGCGGTGAAGGCGGGGGATACCCTAACGCTGGATGAGATGCGAGACCTGATGCGACAGCTAGAAGAAACCGACCTATCACGAACCTGTGCCCACGGCCGACCGACGGTCGTGCGCCTATCGCAGGCACAGCTGGAGCGCGAGTTTGGGCGAAGGTGAGGTCTCACGCCAAGACGCCAAGACGCAAAGGACGGCAAAGGAAGGGTGCGACCTCGTGTTCTGTGTGCTCCCTGACAAAACAGTCCGTGACTTCTGCCTCAAGCACCCCGTTGTCTCAACCAATCGTTAGGCACGGGAGGGCCGTCGTCTTGGTAGTCGGGGGTGGAGAGACACGCCGTTTGTGTCTCGCTGTGAAGCGTCCATTAGGATAACCCGCGGCGGACCTCGTGTGCGAAGCGCGATGCTTTGGGGATCGACTAGCTACACATCACTTTTCTTGCGGGGCGTGCGCCGGCAGGGCTGGCACTGGATGGTGCGCGTGACGGGCCAACCATGTGTCAAACAGCTGGGCGCGCCATGGCTCCGCCTAGCGAAACTCGACGTGCGCGCCGGGCAGACACGCGTGCTGGGCTGGGTGCGCCTGACTAAACAGCATAACTACGGCTGGCTTTATCTGGTGGCGCACTGGGAGGCGGGTGAAGCCGAACCGTGGTATGATGTGCGGCTAGATGCCGCGGTAGACGTCTTTCCGATGACCGATGCGCCACACCTTTACCGTCCGGTTGGTGTCATCGATCCGGTAGATCGCCCGGTAGTCACCGACGCGGATCCGGTACGAGTTGAGATGGCCCAGCTTCTTGGTTCCTGCCGGTCTTGGCTCGCTGCCCAAGTCTGTTAGCGCATCCAGAATCCGCATTTGGACGTCCTTCGGCAATCGCCTGAGATCGCGCCGCGCCCGGCCGGTGAGGTCAACCCGATACACCGAGTTCGGCCTTCACCTCTTCCAGACTGTAAAAGCGGTCCTCCCCGCTCTGGATCGCATCCTCTGCCACCAGCACGGCCAGGATATCGTAGCGCTCTTCCGGATCGTCAATCGCCTGGAACTGCTCCCAACTGATGCGTTCCTCTTTGCCGGCCTTGATGCGTTCCACCATGCGATCCATGGCCGCCTGCTCTTCCAGGTCCTCCAGGTATTCCTCGAGGATCTCCTCTGTGAAGGCTTCCACGCTCTCTCCACGCTGGGCCGCCCAGTTGCTCAAACGGTCGTGGAGTGAATCGGATATCTGGATCGTGCTCATGATAGTTTCCCCTGCTGTACTAGCTCTTCGTCAATTTTGTCTCTGATTGTTTTTGCTCCTGATTGCACGGGTCAAAGGCAGCCGCTCGCTCACGCTCCACACGGGCCACGATCTCGGCGAGGATATTTACCAGTTCCATAGGTAGCTCGGACTTAGCCGGCTTGTCCTGGCTCTGCTGGGGACGCGCTTCCACTTCCTAGTTTGTCGTCTTCACGCTGCTTCCAAGGGATAAGTTGCCAGTAAGTCTGTTAGTTCTGTGCCAATTCGCCAAGATCATTCCGGGGCTCGCCACTCACACATTGGAGGTGCATAGGTGGATATTGTTAGTTTACATTCTCCCTCTGTCGCTGCCAAGGAGCAACCCTTCACCCAAGCCATACGCGATCGGCTGTGCAGGTGCGGTGCCGGCCGCGAAGGCTACAGCGCCAATCCGGGGCCTCACCATGATTGCGGCTCCCGGTAGGTCTTCCTCGCTTCATGGAGCTAATTGCGCGCTTCTTGTAGCGTTGCGAGCGCCTGGCGAAAGCGGGCGTGCAGGTTGGGATCGTTGTTGGTTCCAGCGTGGGAGAGCGCGTGGCGGTAGAGGCTCTCGGCCTCCTGATAGTGGCCGCGGGCCTGCCATTCCTGTCCAAGGTCGAGGAGGATTTTCGCTGTCTCAGTGCTGGGGAGCCGCTGTAGGGAGGCATGGTGCAGGAGCTGCTGGCAGTAGCGGAGGGCCTCATCGCTGCCGTAGAGGCGCGCGGCAACCGCGAGCGCGCGCTGGTGGTAGGGAACGGCCTGCCGCGGACGGTATCCCCGCTGCCAGTGAACGGCGATCTGCCCGCTCACCGCATCCAGTTCCTCGGCGTGAAGCACTTCCAGCGCCGCCGCGATACGGCGGTGTAGCCAGCGTCGCTTGACCCGGCTGAGGTTGTGGTAGGCGACCTCGCGTAACTTATCGTGCGTAAAGTCGTACGCCTCCTGCCCTTGTTCGCGCACGATCCCCCGTTGCTGAAGCCGATCGGCACTTGTTGCGGAACCCATAGCCTGCAGGCGCACCCCATGGTTGGTGTTGGTTATCAGGCAGGTATCGATGAGGCGTACTACGTAGCTACTGATATCTGCTGGAACTACAGAATAGCAGGTGAGGCGTTGCCAAAGCGTTGCTTTTTGGGGGATCAGGCGTTTCTTCTACCGTTGCGGACCGGTACGAGCGGTGTTGTTTAAGTCAGAAAGATTCGGGTACGCGAGGGAATGGCAAGCTCACGCAAAGACGCAAAGACGCAAAGGACAGCATACGAGACCCGCCTCTTTCCATGATAAAGGGCTATCGTTACTTTATCGTGAATTAGGGTGGCTAGGGGTTGTGGGTGGGGAAGTTGTGGAAGGTGTAGGAGCTGTGGGAACTAAGGGAATTGAGGGGATCGTTTTAGGACACGCGTGAAATAGTGTTGCAGCACCTCAGGTATCCTCTTGATGACCTCTAGGAGATGGTCGCTACCCTTGGCAATCGTGTCATGCTCGAGTTCCTCGAATACTCGTACGCCTTCGCGGAGCAGCAGTTTCATCTCGTGGAGGAATTGCTTGTCCTCTGCTTCCAGGACTTCGCAGCAGGCGAGAAGCCAATCCGGCAGTTTGCCCTCTGGAGTATCCCTACTGTTAATGTTGCTCTCAAGTGTGTCCAGTAGATTCTCCACTGTGCGGGCTTCCTGGGTCTGCCAGAGTGCCTCAATCGTGCGCTGCATCCAGCGTGCATCCTCGCTCGTGGCACAGAGTCCGGCTGTGATTGTCCATAGCTCTTCAAGCAATTCACCGCTGAGGCCTCGAATATAGTTCAGCATGAAGCGTTTGTGCACTTCGATCACCAACTGCATCTTGTAGGGCGAGCGAGACGTAGGAGGCTCTAGACGGGTGGTCACGCCGTCCCGGATCGTAAAGTCGTTGTGCAAGGCGTTCTCCATCTCCACGACAAGGTAAAGAAAGTGGATCCATGCCCGATAAAGCTGGTTGAGAGAGACGGACTGAAGGCCGTTGGGCCGAACTGCCACGCCCCACTCCGCCGCTAGATCTAGGCGACGTATGGTGCCGATTTCGTACATATCGAGCATGGAATGCACTTCCGGATGCACGTGATGACGCACTCTCTCAAAAGCGATCGTCGCATCCATCCCGACGTAGCCATGGAGGATCTTGAAGCCGCCAGGGTGAAGGTGGATAAACTCGGTTAAATCGTACACGTGGCCATCGATGATCATCCAGTAGCCGTTTTCCTCGTCGTTGTGCAGCACAACCTCTGAGATGTCATAGCGCTTGCGGCTCGCCGCGTGGGAGCCCGTATAGGTGGTGAAGACCTCCTGCATGTAGCGCCCTTCCGCAACCAAGCGGTAGAGCGCCTGACGGGCTGCTTGTTCCTTCTCGTGTTCAGACCCAGGCGCAAAGCGGCGGAAGATAGCATCGATCGTCTCCATAACAGCCCCTGCAAAACCTGCCTGTCCACAGACATAGAAGTAGCCTTCCGCCCCACCCTCCTCTTTGCTCCTGAGAAGATGCCACAGGAGGCGAGCGTTCTCTTCTTGTAGTAACAGGTCGCCGATATGCTGACGTTTCCCAGGCTCAACAACAAACCGGCCCCCCTCCTCGGCGACGGCCACTTTCGCTTCGGCATCTTCCCGTGAGAATCCGACTTTGACGTGTACCCTACCGGTTGAAGCGGCGTTCGCTAGCTCCTTTTGATAATGGAACTCGCGGCTTGTCCGAGTTGCGAAGAAGAGCCAGGCCTCTCCCGCATCTTGCTGCTGTGCTCGCTCGCGGAGGAAACTGCGAAAGGGAGCGATACCGGTTCCTCCCGCAATCATCACGATAGGTCGGACACCATCAGGTGGCAAGCTGAACCGAGGCGGGTGAACAACCTTCACTGCGAGGGTACTCGGCTGTTGTTCAGCCTCACAGGAAGCGTGCGCCAGAAAGCTAGAGGCGGTACCGCAACGGATCCTCCTCACTGAGACCTCTGTCTCCGGCGTCTGATACCTCAGTTGGCCCACCATTAGATGCAACTCTGTGGGGCGTGCTCCGTCCCTATGCTCAGCAGCTGAGGAAATCGAGTACATTCGGGGCAGTTCGGGTGGAACAAGCCAGCAAATACTTCCTCGATCACCGGGATGAGCCTTCCAAAGGTATGTTGGATCGAATCCACCGGTACTGATGACCTCGAGGAGGTCCCATAGTTCCCATTGATCCTCGCCTTGTGCCTCGATGATGCGGTGGAGCATTGCATTGCCCGTGATCGTAAAGAGTGCTCTAATGGTCGAGGGCCGCATCGGTCGGATCTGGCCGAATCTTAACAGGGTGCGCAGGGAGAGGACCTTGGCGCCTTGACAGCCCTCACGCTGGCTGATCGCTTCCTGCCACATTGTGTTGAGTCGAATTGGCTCATCCCCTCGTGCGCGGAGAGCGCGCAACGTCTTCGCGACGCGCTCCGGGGTGTTCTCGGGGAGAACGGAGCAACGGGCGCCCGGGCGATAGCGGATGCCGGTTCCACGAACATCGAGGACGATGTGCTCGGCACTCCCGTTCTGACCACTTGGGGAGTCGCCTCCCGGCTTGACGCGCACGTGGTGCCAGCCTGTCTGTGGTGTGCTTGGGCGTTCCCGACGGGCAGCTTCCAGGGCATCATCTACTTCATGCCACGTCCGATCTTTGAACAGGCCAGAGAAGCCACCGATCGTCACGTTGCGCCCTACTTTGAAGGCAAGCTCGAGATAGCCATAGACCTTGAGCCGGTGCCGCCCGAGAAAGCCATCCTCTCCCGCGTAAGCGTCTGCTGCTTCTTGAAAGAGCCCAACGAGCTCCCGATCCCCCCTGCGCTCCACATAGGCATGCACCGAGACTTCTCCCACAGCACG
>JALZCF010000338.1 GCA_030863245.1 Chloroflexota bacterium | reverse complement strand
CCACGGTCCTGAGCAATTTGTGAACGACGAGAGCATTACAGACGAGAATGTGGTACTCTGGTACGTCCCGCAAATGCAGACGGACGGGCTCTCCCCTGACTATCACTGTTGGACCGTATCGGGCGAGCCTAATCCAGAGAGTTATCCCTGTTTTTCCGGACCCATGCTCACACCTGTTGGCGAGGCAGTTACGCCGACTACGTTGAGCACCTTTATACCGATAGTCCGGAAATAGCTTGGCGGGCGCTCTAGTCAGGTGACCCAGCTTGTGTTAAGGGTAGGTACAAGCGGTGAGAGTTCACGGCAATGCGATAGATGCGCCCGGAACTTATGTCTGCCACGTACAATTCACCGTTTATATCCTCACCGAACGTGCTTGGGTTGTTCAGTGCGTTTTCCATCCTTCCTGTGATCTGCCACGTCCCGTCGACTTCCTTGAGGGCCCATAGATTCCCGTCCACATAATCACCGAAGAGGTAGTGGCCGCGCATCTCAGGGTAAGTCGTGCCACGATAGACAAAGCCGCCTGTTATGGTGCGCCCCATATCATGGCTGTAGTCATGTATGGGAGGGACGTGATCTGGCACCTCGCACGGGGGGATGTTGGGATTCCGGTTATTGCCCTCGTAGCAGCGCCAACCGTAATTTTCTCCACCACGGCTAGAAGCGGCTTGGAAGTCGATCTCCTCCCAATCATTCTGCCCCACATCGCCAATATAGAGATCGCCGGTCTCACGATCGAAGCTAAATCGCCAGGGGTTACGCAACCCCAGGGCCCAGATTTCCGAGCAGCGATTAGCCTCGGTCTCACCACAGGGTGCGGCACCAGGGTTATCGAAAAAAGGGTTATCTGCCGGGATGGCGTATGATAATGATCCTTGTCTCCGGTCTACATCGATCCGCAGCATCTTGCCCAGTAGCGTGCTTTCATCCTGGGCATTATTATCCGGATCGTTCCCCGCGCCGCCGTCGCCCATACCAATGTACAGATAGCCATCCGGGCCGAAGAGGATGTTACCACCGTTGTGATTGGTGTAGGGTTGTTGAACCGTCAGGAGCACCGCCTCGCTGCTCGCGTCCGCCTGATCGGGGTCGGTGGCACTCCTGCTGAATCGAGACACAACGGTGTCGCCCTGTGTATCGGTGTAGTTGAGATAGAAGAAACCATTACTCGCATAATCAGGGTGGAACGCGAGCCCCAACAATCCCTGCTCGTGGCCATCCGACTCGACTTGCTCTGCAATATCTAGAAAGGGTGTAGGTAACACGGAGCCATCGGATTCGATGACTCGAACCCGGCCGGCCTTTTCTAGCACAAAGAGTCGCTCGTCCCCGGCGTGCTGGATCGTAGTCGGCTGCTGCAGTTCGTCTGCAAAAGGGACCAGCCCGAGTGTCAGTGTTGGAGCAGGGTCGAGATTGCCGTTCGCCTGCCTTACATGTAATCCGGATGCGCTTGTTGTAGCAAGAAGAAGAACCAGTAGGATGGGGGCTGACAGGGCATACAGGTATCGGTGTAGTCGACGCAAGGATGCATTCTCCAATTGTGATCTCAAAACAGAAAAAAGGACGAAGTAAGATACCTTCGTCCTGGGCGCTACCACCGCGCGTAGGATCCGCCGCAGCATTACTCCTCTTGAGGTGGGGCGACCTCGCCGATGCGCTGTGCGGGGTAGAAGCGAGCGTGCTTCGCCCCTGCTTCCTCGCAGATGCGTACCGCCTCCTCTCCCTGCGATTCATCCTCAAGCTGCGCAATGACCGCTACTTCTCCCGGCTCTAGCCCTGGGTCATTCACATCGAACCTCGTCTCTGGTTCCTCCTTGTCAAAGCGCTGGATAGGGTGAGCCCCCGTGAGATTGAGTTCTTGCAGCTGCGCGATCGCTCGATCTGCGCTTTCAGCGTCGGGAAAGTGTGCCGTGACCAAAGCCGGGTAGATATGGCCAACCTGGGCGAGATCGGCATCTACCTCGCCGCGCGCCTGCTTGTACTCGGGAGGTGGCATATCACTCTCGACGATGAGCCCTTCCTCTTCTAGGCGCTCTGTCCGGCTCTCCCCATATGCACGGTCTCGGTCCTCTGGTACATGATCCATAGGTGCCTCCTGCTGCGCTACTTCCTGCTTATCAAAGCTGATCAGCCTACGTAGAACAAACCCTGCATGAAATGTGCCTTGGTCGAAATGTGGGCTGTGGAAGGCATCGAGCAGGGCAAAGAACTTGCTCTGCTTGATCCAGCATGTTTAGAATCTAACATACAAGGCGCAAAACGTAAAGCGTAAACCGTAAGCAGCAGTGATATCCTCGTGGGTCTTGAGGAAGAGGAGCTTCTTGGAGTAAGCTATGAGACATTTTCTTGACGCCGCGCTCTGCGCGGCGCAGTTGAAACGAACCCCGCGAACCGGCTGGCAACAGCGCGGTGCCCCGTTGGGCGGTCAGGCGGAGAGTGTGGCAGAGCATTGCTATGGTGTCGTTTTCTTGACCATGTACCTGCTCGACCTGGACGAGCGCGACCTCGATCATGAGTTGGCGCTCCGCCTCGCTATCCTGCACGACTTTGCAGAGAGTTTGGTGGGCGATCTGCCCAACACGATCAACCGCTACCTCTCGCCGGGTGTAAAGCATCGTGCAGAACGTGCTGCCCTGGAGGAGATTGTAGAGGAGCTACCAGTCGCTGAGCAGTATCTTGATGTATGGGAGCAGTACGAGGCGGGTGAGTCCCCGGAAGCCAAGGTGGTGAAAGATGCCGATCTGCTGGATATGATGATTCAAGCATACTTCTATGAGCAGGCGGGGCAGCGTAATCTGGATGAATTCTGGCAGAACGTAACAAGCGCTCGCTTTCACACTCCATGTGCGCGTGCGCTCTACATGGAACTGATGGCACGTCGGGAAGCACTCTACGAGCATGAGCCTTAAACGAGGGTAGATTGATGGCGAAGAGACATTGGCGCAAGCAGCAGAGCAAGGATAAGTTCTTTCGCAGAGCGCAAGAGGAGGGATATCGTGCCCGCTCCGCGTATAAACTGGAGGGGATCAATCAGAAGTTTCG
>JALZCF010000260.1 GCA_030863245.1 Chloroflexota bacterium | reverse complement strand
GAGCGTATTCGCGACCCCGAGAAGTACATTCTTGGCGATGCCGCCGAATTGGGGGTGCTGGAGCAGGCGGGCCTCATGGAAACTCCAACGGTCGTCGTCACGACGCACGACGATGACGTAAACATCTATCTCACGATCTACTGCCGCCGTCTACGCCCCGAGCTCCAGATTATCAGCCGTGCGGTATTGGAGCGCAACCTCGCCACCCTCCACCGGGCGGGAGCTGACTTCGTCATGTCCTACGCCTCGATGGGCGCCAACACGATCCTGAACCTCCTCGACCGGAGCGACATCGTGATGGTCACGGAAGGAGTTGATCTCTTCAAAGTCCAGGTTCCCCAGCCACTGGCCGGGAAACGATTGCGCGAGGCACAGATACGGCAGGAGACGGGCTGCACAGTGGTTGCCCTGCAGACGCAGCAGGGCGTCGAGATCAATCCGGACCCTGCTACACCTCTCCGTGCCGGTATGAAGATGGTTCTCATTGGAACCACCAAGGCGGAACAGAGATTCTTGCAACGCTACGGCAATCAGCGAGTCGGGAGGAAATAGCGCCTAGAGTAGTTATCCCTCATCTCTCTCCTCTGGCGCATCCACCACCTGCACGTCCAATTCCTCTCTCCGCCCCTTGCCGTCCAGTGTTGGGCGCTTGACTTCCTCCACAGCGCCCGTATCCAGCTTGCGGATGCCGCCGATGTCGGGATCGGTGAAATCTACTGCCTCCGCTAGGAAGATGCGCCGCACCCAGTTCGTCACCTGACCGTGGTAGCGCTTGCACATGATGATGGTGGCGGGGGACTGGCGCATGACCTGCTCAGGAATGTTGCCGAAGAGCCGCTGCTCGAAGACGCCCTCCTCGGAGGCGCCCATGATGATGAGGTCGGTATGGCGACTCGCATCGACGATACCTTCGACTACCCCCGGTGCCTGGACCTCTTCGATGTCAACGGAGAGGTTCAGATTCTCGGCTATTGACTGGATCTGAGAGCGGAAGCGTGCCAGGCTACCGGCCTCCTGGGAGGTGACGACGTGGAGTGCTTGGATGGGCACCTCATGCCCACCGTTCTCTGGCCGTCGGTAGAAGGCGACGATATCGCGCGCCATCTCGAAGGCCAGCCGCACGTTGGGGCCGGCGCCCCGCGCCGGGAGCAGGATGCGGTCGGGCATCTGCCAGGCGCGGCGGAAGCGCACCACGGCGACATCGCTGGGCGGGTTCTGGCTGATCAGGTCGATGATAGTACCGAAGGCGACATCCTGTGAGTGGCTGTAGCCTGGCCAGCCCAACAGGATGAGGTTCGTGCCGCGCTGGCGGGCAGTGGCCATGATGGTCTTACCGATATTGCGGCCCAGGCGAAGCATCGTGCGTACGGGGACATCGATGCTCTTGCCCACCTCAACCGCTGCATCCAGCACACCGCGCCCCTGCCGCAGGAAGACACGCCCCTCACTGATGCTCAACGCCTGCGGCACGCGGACGACGTGCAGGGCAAAGAGCTCGCCATCGTGGATCGAGGCCACCAGCGCGCCGAGCCTCCCCAGGCTCTGTGCCTGCCCGATGTCGCTTACCGGCACCATCACACTGAACTCTTTGACCGCGACCACCTCCTCCAGCAGGATCGGTCGCCTCTCCGCTTCCATCGCCTCCTGCTGCTTCTCGCTGTACCCAAAGTAGAGCAGGAACCCCGCGCCGATCCAGAGCAGCGTCGTGATCCAGGCAACGGGGCTCAGTTCAAAGAGCGTGAGCGAGAGGAGGATAGAGAGGATAATCCCGATCCACGGGGTGTAGGGGAAGAAGGGCACCATGAAACTACGATCGAGATCTGGACGCCGCTCGCGTAGCGTGATGAGGGAGTAGCAAACCATCATGAAGAGGAGCAGGAACATAATGTCCGCGCTGGCTGCCACATCCTCGATGGGGAGGGCGATCGCCATCAGGATGATCAGGGCGCCACTGATAAAGACGGCCCAGTGCGGCGTGCGCATGATGGGGTGAATCTGACCGAAGATCCTCGGCAAGTTGCCGTCGCGCCCCATCGCGAAGCTGACGCGGCTGGAGCTGTAGATCGTTGCGTTGAGAGCACTCATCGTACTGGCAATACCGGCCAGGAGCAGGATCACCTTGCCATAGGGCATGAACTGCCCAGCGGCCTCCGCCATGCCCAGCTCACCGAGTTGACCCAGGTACTGATAGATGGAGAGCCCTGCAGGCGGCGTCAGCGCGCCAAGCACGACAAACGCGACCAGAAGGTAGATCACGACGGCGATGATGATGCTC
>JALZCF010000257.1 GCA_030863245.1 Chloroflexota bacterium | reverse complement strand
CCTCTGAGACGCTTCCTGGACCCGGTGGTGTAGGGATTGGCTGGCTCGTCCTCCTTGCCGGCCCTGTTCTCCTATCAATGGTTGGAATCCTTAGCGGCAGAGAGGTAGAAGCCGAGGGACCGGAACTTCATTCGAACTAAGGTCACACAGCTCAAGCGAGAAGGAAGCGTATCGGTCCTCTCGGCCTTTGGGAAATCGCGCCTCTTCGCGTCTTGTCAGTCAATCAGGGGTCGCTGTCTGGCGAGCGACAGCTCCTACCCTGTTATGGTGCCTGCACGAGGCCAACCCCGGTGTCCTGTGTTGGTAGGTCGAGGCGCCGGGAACTTTGGAGGAGCAGCCAACCCAGCGACGCGCCACGGGTACCCGGATTTGCCTGGGCATGGAGGGCGGCGACACCTGCTACATGGGGCGTGGCCATGCTGGTTCCACTGATGGTGTTGTAGAGGGTTGGTCTGGGCCAACAGGATGTCACATCAACGCCTGGCCCTGCTATATCCACCTGACCTCCTGATGGATTGAGCCCTGCACTAGAGAACCACGCGGTCTCCAATATTTGGTCGAGTGCGGCGACGGCCATAATCGAGGGGCAGTTGGCCGGGTGGCTGACCGGATTAATGGTTCCCGGTCGACGACTCTCATTACCGGCGGCCGCGATAATCAGCGTCCCGTTTGCGAGCGCTCGCTGCGCCACCTGCTCAAAAATACGGGAGAAGCCCTGGCCGACCATGGTGGGTGCGCCCAGCGACATGGAGATGACAGCGCAATTATTGTTGATCGCCCACTCGATGCCGGCCAAGATGGAGCCATCTGATCCGCTTCCCCTGTTGCTCAGGACTTTGCCCGCGAAGATCTCCGCTTCGTAGGCGACACCGTAGCGGGGAAGCTGCTGCGGTTGTCTTGGGCCACATGCGGTTCCAATGCAGTGTGTGCCATGGCCATGCCCATCCTGAACTGATTCGCCCTGCACAAAGGATTTGGCAGAAATCTGACGTCCCACGAAGTCGGGATGGTCTAGATCCATGCCAGTGTCCAGGACAGCCACGCGGATACCCTGACCGCTGAAGCGAGACTCTGCTGCTTTGGTTACCTGTAAGCCCCAGGTCAGTTCCGATTCGTCCCATTCCGCCCGCGCTGCCGACCGCCGTGTGGATCAATCCACCTGTCCCCACAACTGAACCCTTACCGTTACTGACCCAAGCCTATGAATCTAAAGTTGTTTCACCTGAGGTGCACAATGCAAACCGCCTACGCCCACTGTAACATGCAACATGCAACAGACCATCTTTAGTTCCACAAGCCCGGCTCTATACTTGCCAAGGAGGTAGCCCTACCACAACCGATCTTCCCTAATTTCCCAACCAAGTTGTCTCAAACTGCTTGACACATTCCGCGCAAAGGCGCAAAGAAGGGTTGTGGGGCTCCCGTGCGTCAGTTTGGTTAGGTTTCAGTGGAGGGGGTGACCTGAACGACCTGCAGGTCGCCACCGACTGCTTCGAGGTTGGCAATAAAGGCATCGAATTCGGCTGGTTTGAAGACGTTGGAGCCGGGGCTGCGTACGGGGCGTCCCATGATCATCAGGTCCGCCTGCGTCTCGATGGCAATCCGGCGCAGTTGCTCGCGGATCGAGCCCTCGCGCACAATCGTGTCTACTTTCTCGACGCCGGCCCGCTCGGCGCGCTCACAGAGGATCATCATGGAGAATTTTCCCATCTCGTGCAGCTCCTGATAGATCACGCTGAGGGGTACCACGAGGGCATGATCGAGGAACTCGGCATCCAGGACGTGGAAGAAGGTCAGGCGGGCGTCGTGTTCCAGCGCCAGGGAAATGGCATGGGCGGCGGTGGTGCGGCTTTCGGGGCCACCTCGTACCGCGCACAGGATGTGGTGGAGAGCTTGTGTTGTCATGGTCTTCTCCCTCTGAGAGATGGGGGTCATGCACCGGCACTGCCAAGGACCAGGAAGCGAATGAGCAACCAGATCAGGGCGAGGCCAACGGTGATGATCATGGCCGGGAAGCCTTTCTTCAGGAAGTAGATGTAGCTAATGGGATACCCCGCTCGTTCCGCGATGCCGGAGGTGACGAGGTTGGCAGAGGCGCCGATGAGCGAGCCATTTCCCCCGAGGGCCGAGCCAACGGAGAGGCAGAAGAAGAGCACCTTGCCCTCCGCGCCGGGCACCGTCGCACTGAGGAAGGCGATCACTGGGAGCATGGCAGCGGTGAAGGGGATATTGGGAATTATGGTCGAGAAGAGCGCACTGAGCCAGGTCACGACGAAGATGGCGAGGATGAGGTTATCACCGATCACCTGCGCGATCATGTCGGCGATGAGGCTGATTAGCCCCACTTCCTGAATGGCGCCGACGACGATGAAGAGGGTGATGAAGAAGACCAAGGTGGTCCAATCCACGGCCTCGATCATCTCTTCAATATCGGGCTGGATCCACAACAAGAGGGCGGTTGCGCCCAGGAGCGCGGTCACGGCGGGAACCATATGGATCTGCTCGCCCAAGACAAAGAGCACCAACATTCCCGCGCCCACGATGCCCGCCTTCTTGAGGTGCTCCGGCTCCGTGATACGCCCGCGCTCCTCTAATTGTGCCAACATGGCAGGAGAAGCCTCTCTGGCATCGGCCAGCTCCCCCTTGTACGCCCACTGACTGTAGAGAGCCAGACCAGCGAACGCGAGGATCACGCCCGGCGTGAGGTTCACGAGAAAGCTATTGAAGGAGATATCCGCGAAGGAACCAATCAGAATGTTGGTGGGCGTGCCGACCAAGGTGCTAATGCCGATGACGTTGGAGGCCATGACCTCAGGCATCAAGAGGGCGAGGGGGCTGATACCCAGGGCGAGCGCGATCTGGACGGAAATGGGAGTCATGAGCAACATCGTCGTCACGTTATCCAGGAAGGCGGAGGCGACCCCTGTGAAGAGCATGAGGGCGACAAGGAGGAGCCACATGCGGCCGCGCGAGATGCGGTAGGCGGTGAAGGCGAGCCACTGGAAGATTCCGGTCCGCTCCACCACGGCGATGACGATCATCATGCCCATGATCAGAAAGACAACATTCCAATCGACGTAGCGCAGCGCGCCCTGAAAGTCGAAGATAAAGAGATCCTCCCTTAGCAAGGGGCCGAGGTAGCTGACCAGGAAGACAACGGCCACGCCAAAGAGGGCCGCCATGGTGTTCTGGAGCATGCCGGTGGCAATGAGCCCTAGTACAGCCAGAAAGAGGACGGTAGCCAGCCAGAAGGCTGGGCCGACGCGCCGCACGAGGGTCGTATCAGGCAGGAGCACACTCTGCCCGCGTCTCAAGCTCTCGGCTGCCTCCGTGTCCAGCTCAATGTGCTCTGTTTCGAAGTGGGAGCGCTCGATCTCGACGATAGGCGTCTCGGGAATGGGATTCGGGATAGGCAGGAGATAGCTCCCATCTGCCTGGGTGATCGCCAGCGCGATGGGCTCCCCCTCCCCCTCAGGCATGATGGAGACCTCCGCCCCGGCCACGGGCTGACCCTGCCGGTCCTCTACCATGCCGACGACCACCGGCGCTGGTATCGGCTCGCCCTCCTGAGAGCTCGCACCCGGAACCTGCAGGAAGAAGAGCAGGCCCAACAAGAGGGGGAGCAGGAGGCGCCAGCGGCGGAAGGATGAACGCTTCGCGTGAAGGATGAAGGATGAGGGGGGGGTCATTACGGTTGTGCCTCGGGGAAGATTACTTGGGCGTTGGTGTTTTGTTCGATGCGTTGGGCGAACGCTTTGAGGCGCTCCTGGGAGAAGACGTTTTCGGCTGTTTTGTCCTGCGGTTGGCCAAGGAGGACGTAGTCAGCATCCAGCTCATTGGATAATTCGATGATTTTTTCTTCCACGCTTCCCTGACGGACGATGCCCTCGGCGGAGACACCTCGCTCGGACGCGGTGGCCTGCGCGGAGAGGAGGATAAACTCACCCATCTCGGCCATCTCCTCGGATATGGTGTGCTTGCGGGTAGTACCTGCTCGAGAGAGGAAGTCGAGGTTGACTACGTAGAGGAAATAGAGCGGGAGGCCGGTTTCTTTTGCCAGTGTGACTGCCTGCGTGATTGTGGATGCACTACTTGGTCCGCCGCGAATCGCACATACGATGCCGCTCATGTGGTTTCTCCTTTCGTCACGTCAATGTTGTGCATAAGATAACAAAGCCGCATAAGTTTGTAAACTAAGGTTTGGGTTGCTACCGGAGACTGGAGAGTGGAGATTGCGGAGTGCCGAGTGCGGAATGCGGAATGATTGGAGATTGGAGATTGATTCCCGAAAAGGGGGAAGTCTAACGCAAGGACACAAGGACACAGGGAGGCAAGGGGGGTCGCTGCTG
Organism: Chloroflexota bacterium; assembly: GCA_030863245.1. Classification (GTDB taxonomy): domain Bacteria; phylum Chloroflexota; class Anaerolineae; order Ardenticatenales; family Ardenticatenaceae; genus JALZCF01. The sequence goes on along the minus strand of JALZCF010000257.1, from coordinate 4,845 downwards.
TGCTCGGATGCAATGGGGTGGAGGTGGGTGTGGTGTTGGGTGGGGAGGGTTGGGGTGCTGTCGTGGTTCTTTTCTTGCTGCCCAGGAGACGGGGTACACGTCCGATATGTGATCGCGGTGGCGAAGGGTGTGTTATGCCCGGGGTCGGATTTTATGAGATAGGTTAGGAGGGAAGTATGAAGCGATATGTTTTGTGGGTGCCGGTGCTTGTGGCGCTCCTGGTCGTGGGCAGTGGCTTGGCTGGTGCGCCGGTTGTGTTGGCGCAGGAGGGGGAGGAAGAGGAGTTGGTTGCCGAGGCCGACCTCGGGACGGTGGCGGCCTTGGAGGGTGTGTTGCAGGCTATCTACGATGAGGTGAACCCCTCCGTGGTCAACATCCAGGTCGCGGGAATGTTGAGTCCGGTGCCCATCGTACCGGAGACTCCGGGCCTCCCCGTTCCACCTGGCCCGGAAGGGCCCATCTTTGGTGGTGGCTCGGGCTTTGTATGGGACGACGAGGGTCATATCGTGACCAACAATCATGTCATCGAGAATGCCAGTGCGGTCTATGTTTCCTTCGCGGAGGGAACGACAGTCGAGGCAGAGGTCGTGGGGATGGCTCCGGATGTAGATCTAGCGGTACTCCAGGTAGATGTTCCCCCAGAGGTGCTGCCGGAACCGGTAAGCGTCGCCGAATCGCCGACTCTCCGGGTGGGGCAGCTAGCGATCGCCATCGGCAATCCCTTTGGGCAAGCGGGCACCATGACGCTGGGTATTATCAGTGCGCTAGGGCGGCTCCTCCCGGTGTCGGATGCGTTCGGGCTGGCACGCTTCAGCATTCCAGACATCATCCAGACGGATGCTGCAATCAACCCGGGTAGCTCGGGCGGCGTCCTGCTCAATGAATCGGGCGAGCTCATCGGCGTCACGACCGCTATCTTCTCGCCCGTACAGGCCTCGGTGGGCATCGGCTTCGCCATTCCGTCCTACATTGTAGAGGACGCGGTGCCGGCCTTGATCGAAACGGGCGAGTTCGAGCTACCCTACCTGGGTGTACAAGGGGCCACTTTGACTCCAGCTATCGCACAGGAGATGGGATTGGAGCCGACGCAGCGCGGCGCCCTGATCACGAGTGTCGTGCCCGACGGGCCAGCGGCGGAAGCAGGCCTGCAAGGAGGCGAGCGTGAAGCAACCATCCTCGGGCGACCGATCCCCGTAGGGGGCGACGTGATCATCGCTATCGAGGGCGAGCCGGTGACTGATTTTGACGATGTGATCACCTACCTAGCCCGCAACGCAGAAGTCGGCGAGACGATCGAACTGACGATCCTGCGTGACGGCGAGGAGGAGACGGTCGAGGTGACCCTGGAGGCACGGCCCGAGCAAGAAGCGCCCCCACCGATGGCAGGCGTACAGCCACAGCAGCCGCAATTGGGCATCCTCGGCCTCGACGTCGTGCCGGAGATCGCAGCGGCGATGGAACTTCCCGAGGATCAGCAGGGCGTGCTGGTACAGTCGGTCGAGATGGGCAGCCCCGCCGACGAGGCAGGCATCATGGGCGGCTTCACCTCTGCCGTCATTCGAGGGCAACCAGTCCTGCTCGGTGGGGATGTGATCGTTGAATTCAACGGCGAAGCGATCGCCGGGATTGAAGAGCTGCGCGCCGCCCTGGCAGAGGTCGAGCCAGGCGAGGCGGCAACCATCACGGTGCTGCGCGATGGTGAAGAAGTGGACTTGGAGGTGACCTTCCCAGAGAGAGAGGCTGAGGCGGAGCCCGTCGAAGAGGGGGCACCACAGGGTCGAACCTTGGGCATTGTTGCCCGGAATGTTACCCCTGAGATCGCCGAGGAGCTGGAATTGCCAGAGGAGCAGGGTATCCTGGTCGAGCAGGTACGAGAAGGGACTCCAGCTGCCAACGCAGGTATCCTGGAGGAGGATGTGATCATTGGTTTCAACGACGAGGAGATTACGAGCATCAGCGAACTGCGAACTGCACTCCAGGAGGTCGAGCCGGGCGAGGAGGTTACGATCACGGTCCTGCGAGATGGCGAGGAGGAGGAGGTTGAGGTGAGCTTCGCGGAGGAGGAGTAGACTGGAGAGTGGAGAGTGGAGACTTGAAAGTAGAAAATGGAGAATGGAAAGGGGAGAATGGGACGCTTGTTGAGTTGTTCAGGCATAATTTGTGGGCGAAGCTGAGGTTGCTCGATCCAATCTGTCGGGGTGGGCGTACGGGGAGGCGATGGGGTATTGAATTACCAGAGGGCCTCTACCCTGTGAGGATTGACGTTCAGAAGCGGTAATGGTGAAAGTTCCCATAGCTCCCATAGCTGCCACGGGAGCTGTAGGAGCTATGGGAGTTTTGGGAGCTGTTTCCCTTTACCGAACTTGTCTGCCAAAAACCTTAAGGGGTAGGGGTGCCGCCGCATGCGAGGAGGGCGACGTCATCTAGGTGGTTCCAGGTACGGTTGCCGGTGCCGTCGTTGTAGGCGTTGAAATAGAGAAGCACCGTTTGGCCCCGGTAGCCGGTCAGTTCAAAGGTTTTCTCCTCCCACTGCTCTGAGCCGGGGCTTCCGTCGCGGTCCAGGATGCGTACGACCAGGCGACTAGGGTTGAGCAAGAGAGTCTCGCGGTAGTCGGCCGGCTCTCCCCCGCCCGGGCGTTGCCAGTAGCGCAGAAGCACTTGCTCGGGCCAGGCTGGAATGGTGACGAGCTGTGAGGCGGATGAATAGGAGGTGCGATCGCTTCCCTCGTAGAGGCTGCCAAGGCGGACGGCACGGCTGCCCTGGAAAGCGGGCTCGCTCACATACCCGGCAGGGCGTGGGGTGAAGCCAAAGGTCCAGCCCGTATCGCTCTCGAAATCACCGTTCGCGAGCAGATCCTGACAATCGCTGGGAAGCCGGTCCGAGGCGGGGGGCGGAGTGGCTGTGACGTCTGGCTCGGGCATCGCGGTCGGTTCCGGCGTCGATGTGGGATCGGGCGGGGGCGCAGTGAGCAACCCGGCGAGCTCGGCGGTCCAAGCAAGCGCCGTACGCGTCGAGCGCACAATGTAGTCGAGATCGAGGTGGCCGAGGCGGTCGCCAGAGTTGTGATACCAGGGATTGCGGTCGTTGGGGAGTTCGTCATCGAAGAAGTTCTCGATGACGAGAAAGGCCGGATAGGCAGCGTCCCAGAAGGGGGAATGGTCCGAGAAGCGACTGGCAGTGGCCTGCTTGCGCTCAAGGGTGAGACCTTGCTCATAACGTTGGTTGGCGGAGATGAAGACGGACGCCAGATCGTTGGAGGCCGGGTCCATGCCGGTATGAAGCTCAACCACGCGGTCGCCATTGCCATCCCACCCGATCATGTCCAGGTCAAGGTAGCCCATCACCTGAACGCCGGCGTTGCGCAAGCCACGCACGTACGGCCGGCTCCCCCACTGGCCCTGCTCCTCGCCTGAGAAGTGGACGAAGCGCACGGTGTCGGCTAACTGTTGGTCGCGAAGAATGCTCGCGATCAGCAACGTGGCGGCTGTGCCAGAGCTGTTATCGTCCGCACCCGGCGCCAGGCTGTGCGGGCTCTCGGAGATCGAGTCAAAGTGGCCGCCGACCAGCCAGATGCGTTCCGGATGGGTCACCCCAGGCAGATCGGCGATGAGGTTACGACCCTGGTAGCTACCATAGGTCCAGTCATCATAGGATACATCGAGACCCAGCTCCGTATAGTACTGATGGAGGTATCGCTCGGCATCGCGGATGTTGCTGGCCAGCGTGAAGCGCGTGCGGAGGAGCACCTCAGCCCCGTCCACGCTCACCGGGCGCTCCCCACTCAGATCGGCAATGAGGCTGGAGAGGCCGGATTCCGTCACCTGGGTTAGAAGCGCGGCGATAGTGGGATCCGCCTGGCCCGGCAGATCGAGGGCTTGAACGTGCGGCTCTGCTTCGGCCAGCACGATCGGGTCGGACGGGAGCAAAGAGAGGGATACCTGCCGACTCGCCAGCGTCTCCAGCAGCGTCAACTCCTCTTCCACGGGTACCGCCACTAAGAGCTGCAGCGGGTCGGAGTAGAGCACCTCGCCCTGCTGCTCTGCCAGCGCCGGCGCTTCCTTCACGCGCGCGTCAACGAAGTAGTACGCCTTGCCTGCTGTACTGGCATCGAGCTGCTTGATGGGGATCCCCGCAGCCTCTGCCTGAGTGCGGCCGGCTGCGTCGCCAGTCGCGATATAGGGCGTCGGTTCCTGGCCGAGCAGGGCAGCGTGGATCGTGAGGGGGAAGGACGCCAACTGCTCCATTTGATCCGCCTTGGGGCTGACCAGAAAGAGCTGGGGGCCAAAAGTAACGGTCGCCTGCCGCTCCAACGAGCGGCTGGCAAGCTGCGGTCGAGGCGTGCGTTCTCGTGTGGCGACCAGGCCGCCGAGCAGCAGGACGGTCAAGAGGATGGCTGCGAAGAAGCGATGATGGATCATGAGGGTTTCCTTGGTGTGAGGGGGTGGGTGTTATGTTGCATGTTGCATGTTGCGTGGTGCGTGGTGCGTGCTTTGTGGGCTGTTTACGCTTTACGTTTTATGACTTTGGTTCTATGGGCTCGGATCAGTTGTGAGTTATGGTCAGGGAAGCGGGATTGATGGATTCGGTGCTTTTTGGATCAGTATAATGGGGTGGGAGCGATTTATGAATTGGTGGTGCAGGATGAAGGAGGATTTGGGGGATTGTGGAGTGGGGAGTGCGGGGTGCGGAATGATTTGGAGATTGGAGATTGAAGTGGTATCAAGCCTCTCAAGCAAGCGGAGAAAGGTTCGTAGTAAACACTTTAGTGTTCGTCCGTCTCACGAACACTAAAGTGTTTACTACAAACGTTCGGCGTCTCACCACACAATTGGTATAAAGTGTTT
>JALZCF010000256.1 GCA_030863245.1 Chloroflexota bacterium | reverse complement strand
CCCTCATATCACCAATCACTTTCTTATCGACTAAACCCACCACTACCCACTACCTACCCACTGACTACTGACTACTCTCCTCCTCCGTTGGCGCAACCGTTGGCTCTGGCGAGGCTTGCAGATCGGTTCCCTCCTCTGGCGCTGGTGTGGCGGTGACTTGCGGTTCGGCCACTTCGTCTGGTACAGGTGTCGCGGTGACTTGCGGCTCAGGTACTTCATCGAGTGCCGGCGTCGGTGTGACTTGGGGCTCAACTCCCTCATCTAACACGGGTGTCGTGGTCACTTGCGGTTCAGATACTTGATCCACTACGGGTGTGGATGTCGGCCGGGGACGGCGTGTGGCGGTCGCCGTGGGCAGCGGGGGTGGCAAGGGGGCCTGCCTAGCCGTCGCGAGTAGCTCCATCTCGAACGTCTCTTTGATGAGTGGGATAACCTGGTCCCAATCGGGGATCAGCACCTCCGCATTGTCGCGAGTATAATAGGGGCGTATCATCGTATGGTCTATCAACGCCCGGTGAATATCCCGCTCTTCAATGTCGCGTGCGACCTGCGCAAAGGCCAGCACTTCGTCGGGCGTGAGATCCGTCATGATGGAGTCGTTCAGGGTAGTAACCAGTGCTGCCAGGTTCTTGGGCGTCAGGGACGGAATGATATCCAGGCTCAAGACCCTGTCGCGCAGCGCCATGACCACTTCCTGCTGGCGCTCGGCCCGTGCGAAGTCGCTCGTACTCTTGCGGGTACGGCTATAGATCAGGGCGCGCTCTCCATCCATCATCTGTTCACCCGCTTCGAAACGGACCGTCATCACTCCATAATCCTCGGTCGGGTACTCGTAATCCACCAACCGTTCCGGCACATCGATCTCGATGCCGCCGACATGGTCGATAACCCGGCGGAATCCATCGAAATCCATGACCAGATGGCGATCCACCTCGATGCCGAAGTTGCGCCGGATCGCCTGCTTGGCAAGGGCTGCTCCTCCCCCCGGATAATCGTAGAAATCACCGTAGAAGAAGGCAGTGTTGATACGGTCCCGACGCTCGCCAAATCCATAGTCGGGAAGCGTGATGAGCAGGTCACGCGGGAACGAGAGCATGCCCACCGTCTCACTTTCCGGGTCAATGCTGATCAGGATCATCGAGTCCGTTCGCCAGGGTCCCTCCTCCCCCTCACGGCGGTCGATCCCCATGACGAGCACGGTCAACCGTTCCGTTGCCCTGGGTGGAGCAGAGACTTGCTCGTTGTCCGCTACCAGTGGAGAGACGTTTGTATCGACTGGTTGCGGGTCGACAGTGGAAGGCAAACTTCCTGTTGATTCTGAAGGGGAGGCCGAATCAACCGTAGAGGAATCCGCGACAGAGGAATCAACGCTAGACCCTTCTGCGGAGACGGAGAGGCCAGACTCTGGAATGGGAGGCAGCTCCTCCGATGCGCTGGCGACCGAGGGGAAGATCGGAAGTTGGCTCTCCATCACAAAGGTGCGGAGCGCTTGATGCAGGTACAGGGAAGCTAGCAATCCGCCAATAAGGAAAAGCGCCAACAGGGCGCTCATAACAATGTCAAAGATGGGCCGAGAATCGGCCGTGGCTTGCTCTTTCGTTGTCATAAAACAGCTCTTTTACAGCTTTATCGTTGTCTGCTCTTCCGCTCGGCAAACTACCAGCGCGACGGCAGCGAAGCAGTATACCACAGCGACTCTTGCAAGCAAAAGTAATGCCTCGTGAAATCGTGAAACACCCTACTGAGAACTTGACCCTGTACCCTGCTCTGTTTATACTCCTCCTTAACTCCCGGTAATCTGCCGGGAGTTTTTAGCGAAGGCGAGGCAGAGTTGCATGAGTGATATTGGCGCAACATTGCGCGAGGCGCGTGAGGAGCGGGGGCTCTCTCTTGCAGAGGCAGAAGCGGGGACCCGCATTCGTGTCCGGTTTCTGGAAGCGTTGGAAAACAACCAGTTCGACGAGCTGCCGGGAGAACTCTACCTGCGTGGCTTCCTGCGCAACTATGCCAGCTTCTTGGGCCTTGATCCGGCGCGTCTGTTGGCGGAATTGGGGCCGAGCGAGACACAGATCCGCTTTCCCCTGCCTTCCCGGTCGTCGGGGCCACGCTTCCTCTCCGAGCCATTGCAGCCGAGCCCGTTCCCGTTAGGCAGGATCCTCTTTACCCTCGGCGTACTGGCATTGCTCGGCGTGCTGGCGTTCTCGCTCTGGTGGCAGCCAACGCAGCGCGACGAGCTCCTCGCTCGCTTCGGCGTCACATTGCCACAATTCGGCGCCAATGCCACGGTCACGGTGACGGTGCCCGAAGCCATGTTTGAGGAAACCGAGACAGCGGGGGGGGCGTTCACACAAACCGATCTCCTTACCCAGACTACCGTTGTCGAACCGGTCCCAGTCACCGAGGAGGAGCGAAATGCAACGCCCGTGCCAACGGCCACGTTACCACCACGAACGCCCACCGTCGACCCTAATGCGACTGCCACCGCAATGCCCACGGCGACCCCGGAGCCTCAGCAGGACATCATCCTGACCGCGCAGGTTCTTGAGAGAACATGGGCAGAAGTCTACGTTGACTCGCAGGAGGAGCCGCTGGTCTACCGCATCCTCGAGACCGGAGAGAATCTCGAGTGGACCGCTGAGCAGGAACTCTACCTGTACGTAGGGAATGCCGGCGGCATTAGCCTGACGTTGAACGGTGAAGAACTAGGCATCCTAGGAGCCTCGGGCGATCTCGCCGAACGGCGCTGGCAGCGCAATCCGGATGGCGGACCCCCACTTCTTGTCGAGCCACAAGGTTAGCACGAATAGAGACTGATAATAGATGAACTATCATTTGATTACGCTTGGGTGTGCGAAGAATATTAGCGACAGTGAGGGGATGAGCACCCTCCTCCAGAATGCAGGTCATCGCCGCACGGAGGTCGCGGCCGAGGCCGATCTACTGATCGTGAATACATGTGGGTTCCTCCAGGCAGCGCGCAAGGAGTCGGTTGACGTGCTTAATCGACTGGGAGTGGACAAGCGCGACAACCAGATCCTGGTGGCGGCGGGCTGCCTCCCCCAACGTATCGGGGATGCCATCGTGGAGGAAGTGCCGTGGCTGGACGGGGTAATCGGCACACAGCAATGGACACGCATCAATGAGCTGGTCGAGACAATTGAGGAGCGTCGCCTCGAGGACAAGTGGCGCGCTTTTGTCATGCCGCCTGGTGAGCGCAACCACGTCGCCGATTCGGTCGCGCGCCGCGCCGATAGCCATTCCGCCTACTTGAAGATCGCGGATGGCTGCTCCGCGCCCTGTACGTTCTGTACCATTCCCTCTTTCAAGGGCAAGCAGCGCTCCAAGCGCCCCGGTGAAGTGCTACGCGAGGCGCAGGAACTGGTCAACCAAGGGGTGGAAGAGATTATCCTCGTGGCGCAGGATCTGACGGCCTATGGCCACGATTGGGGGGAGTCAGTTGGTCAGGGTTTACCCAACCTACTGGAGATGCTCTGCACTGAGATCGAGCATGAGCCGGGGCGCCTCTGGTACCGGCTGATGTATGCCTATCCTGGACATGCCAACGAGCGACTGATCGAGGTCATGTCCAGCTATCAAGGGTTGATCGCACCCTACCTCGACATGCCATTGCAGCACGGAGACAAGCGCGTGCTCAAGCGGATGATGCGCCCCCACAACATGGCGAAGCAGTCAGCGTTCTTCCGCAAGCTGCGCGAGGCCATCCCAGAGGTCGTATTGCGCACCACCTTCATCGTCGGCTTCCCAGGTGAGACGGAGGAGGCGTTCCAGGGATTGCTCGACTTCATGAGCGAGATGCAATTCGACAAGGTGGGCATCTTCCAATTCTCGCCGGAGCC
>JALZCF010000252.1 GCA_030863245.1 Chloroflexota bacterium | reverse complement strand
CTCCAGCACTACGCGGTGCGGCTGCAGGCCCTTTCGCAGCGGGTTGTGGAGGTACAGGAGACAGAGCGCAAATTGCTGGCGGCCGAACTCCATGACTCGGTGGTTCAATGGTTGAGTGGCACGCTCTTCCGTGTCGAAGCGGTTCGACGACTGCTGGCGAGGGGAGACGAGATGGCCACCGCAGAGGAATTGACGGAGATCGAGCGCTCCCTCCAACAGAGCATTCGTGAGCTACGCACCAGTATTATGCGGCTTCATCCGACAGAACTCAAGAGACGGGGTCTCGTATTGGCGCTGCAGCAGTACGTCAACCAGTGGCGCGATCGGACCGGCATCCACAGTGTGTTTCACGCGGAATCTGTCCCCGGTCAATTATCCATGATGGTGGAGAGCGCCCTCTACCGTATCTGTCAAGAAGCACTGAATAACGTCGAGAAGCATGCCCAGGCCACAGAAGTTGTTGTGGCCATCAAGGGCACCCCAAAGCATATTACCCTTACCGTGCGCGACAATGGGGTCGGCATGGAGATGAGTAAGCTGCAGGCGGCCGGCGAGGTATTCTGGTATGCTACCGAGGAGGACGCGCCGGCCAAGCACATTGGTTTGCTCGCCATGTGTGAGCGCGCCCAGATCGCGGGTGGCAAAGTAACCGTTGATAGCAGGTCCGGAATGGGTACGTCGCTTGTCGCGGCCATCCCCTTGGACGATTGAGAAAGGAGAAAAATAAATGACCAGGCTTAGAGTGTTTATTGTCGACGACCAGGAGATCGTGCGCAGCGGCCTACGCCGTTTGATTGATCTGGAGGCAGGCCTGGAGGTAGTGGGCGAGGCGGCCAGCGGCGAGGAGGCGCTCCAGAAGGTGCCGCAGGCCCAGCCGCACATCATCCTGCTCGATATCAGGATGCCCGGTATAGATGGCATCCGTCTGATCCCGACCCTTAAAGAAACGCTCCCTGATGCCAAGCTTCTCGTGATTAGTGCCTACGTCGACGATTACGCTGCGGCCATCAGCGCCGGCGCGTCCGGCTATCTGGCCAAAGATATCTCGGGGGAGGAGTTGATCCGCGCCGTGCGCTCCGCCGCTAGTGGGCAATCACCGATCTACTTGTCGGTCCCCACGGACCGGCTGTCTTCCCTACTCTCCGACCGGCCAAGTTCCTACGATATACACTTGTCCTCTCGCCAACTGAAGGTGCTGAGACTGATCGCACAAGGGGAATCTAACGCGGAGATCGCCCGCGAGCTCTTCCTCAGCGAGCGAACCATCAAGCGCGAGGTCAGCGAGATCTTCCAGGAAATGGGCGTCAGTAACCGCGCCGAGGCAGTTGCCCAAGCCTACGAGCACCACTGGATTTGAACGATCTCCCCTTACACGTTAACTCCTTGATTGTCGCCTCCTTCTACCCCGCCCGTCTGGGTTCAGTCCGGCTCTGTGGTCGTAGCCCGATAGGGCCACTCGATGGCCCCACTGTGCCAGAACGATCGAGCCACAGGTTGGCCCTCCGGTAACGCGCTCTTGTCCTCCATGCCCCTTAACGTGACAGAAGGAGCTTGATAGGATAGAGGTGATAACAACCAGACGCACGAAAGGAGGCTTATCTTGAAAACGCAGAGTAATAGTAGGCACAGGCAGGCACTCCTATGTATGGGGGTGCTGCTGGCAATGGTGCTGGCCCTCCTGGGTCCCGCCACGACATCGGTCATGGCGACGGGTAGCGTGAATGGCTACTTCTCGGGATACGCTTTTGGGACTTACGCCCGTTCGCAAGCCGGTCCCATTGCGAACACCAACGGACGGAGCGCCCACATCGCGCTTGGGTGTGCCGGGACGCGCGGCAACCTCCGCTCGAACACGGTGGACACCCTCTCTGCAGGACGCGTGTTGTCGGCGCAACAGATCTACACGACCGTGTACTCGGACAAGACGGATACCGAGGCAACGGCGCGGAACACCTCCAAGGTGGAGGGGCTCTCTCTGCTGGATGGCTTGATTACGGCTACAGCGGTGGAAGCCGTGGCGACCACCACGGCGGATGCCAGCACGATCCGTGGTAGTGCGGAGGGATCGACCTTCGTCGATCTGCAGATCGACGGGGTGAGTATCGAGGCCGATATCGAGGCCAACACGCAGCTTACGCTCGACGGCTTTGGTTACGTGATCCTGAAGGAGGTGAAGCAGTATGGCGACGGGACGAACCGAAGCCAAATCATCGTCACGATGATCCACGTTGTCATCACCCAGGAAAACCGACTGAATCTGCCTATCGGCACCGAGATCGAGGTAGCGTATGCCGAGAGCGGTTTCCGCCGTGCCCCATTCTCGGTTGCCCTCTATGGCAAGGCGTACGCGGCAGACTCTGTCTCCAGCAGCCTGGACATCGAGAATCGCATCGGCGAGCTTGCAGTCGTGGGTGTGGGATGTGAAGGTAGTGGTGGCGAGACGAAAAGCAATACCATCGATTCGGTGAGCGTCGATAACATCCTGTCCATCGAGACGGGGACCACGACGGCCTATGGGGATAACCTGAGCACGGGCGCGGTTGTACGCACCACCGCCACCGCCGAAGGTGTCAGTCTCTTGGATGGTCTCATCCAGGCGGATCTCGTCAAGGCGGTCGCGGAGAGTAGTGCGGGTGCTCACAAACCGACGAGCTCCACGGAGGGCTCAACCTTTGTCAACCTGAGGATCGCTGGCGTCACGGTAGACGCCAATGTGGCGCCTAACACCAGGGTAGAGTTACCCGGACTAGGGTATGTCGTTCTCTACGAAAGGAGTCTGCTGAATGGATCCAGCCGGACAGAGGCCCGCGTGAAGATGATCCATGTCTTCATCACAACTGAAAACCTCCTAGGGTTGCCAGTTGGCACGGAGATTGTGGTGAGTTCTGCACTCACTACGGCCACCCCATTCTAAGGAACAAGAGGCGGTCTCTCAGAATGAGGCCGCCTCCCCAACCTAACAAGGATTGCTGCAATGATCTCGACAGTAACGACTGTGACGACGACGGCCATCACGGGGGTCCTGGCAGGGTCGTTTGCCCTGATTACGACGCTCCTGCTCCTAGCGCTTCTCGTTGAGAAAGAGATCGTCAGCGCCGCGGAGGGTAAGCCGTGGCACCGCCTGAATCGAAACCTCACGGTGGTGATAGTTCCCTTGGGTATAGCGTTCCTGGCGATCGTCGTGGTAGAGGTGCTGAAGGCCATTTCCTAATTCACCATCAAGGGAGTTGGTCGGGAGTGCAGAATGCGGAATGCGGAATGCGGAATGGGAGAGTGGAGAGTGGAGAGTGGCGCGATTCATTCCGGGCAAGCTGCCCTGATTCTGCACTGAGTACCTAGGAAAAGACATGGGACGCGATAGCTTGGTCACGGCGATTGTTGTGCTGGTAAGCGTCTCGCTTCTTGCTGCGGGCCTTTGTTTCTGGCTCTTCCAGACAAGGGGATATGAGCTTGAAGTAAGAGTTGAGCTAGTAGTGGGCGACGCAACCCCCACAGAAACGGCCGGTGTGCTGAGTACAAGCCAAGAGGTTTCTAACACGCTTTCCGGGTTGGCAGCGCGCGTCGACCTACCATCGGCAACGCTGGTCACCCCTGCTGCCACCCCGTTGGCAACGGCAACCCCCAAACCAACGGCTACGACGCCGCCAGCCAGTCCAACAGCGACCCATACCGTCGAGCCAACCGCTACCCTTGTCCCGCCAACCGCCACGCCGTCTCCATTCGATGTGCTAGAGCAGGTGGCACGTGCCGAAGCCGCACTACAGACGGGACAGTTCGAGGTGACGATCAACTTCGAGGATGGCAATCATGCGACAGCCCACATCCTTTTCGATTTCGCTAACGAAACTGAGACTCCACGCCTGCGAATGGTGACCACGTATGAGAGTTCAACCGGTACCCAAACGGTCGAACACGTCATGATCGGCAGTCAGTCGTGGCAGCGCCAAGGAGACGGTGTCTGGCGCCCACTGCCAAATCAAGAAGGAGTGTGGGGGCAAGTCCAAAGCTTTCTCCCCCATAGTCGGTTGGTTGCTGGGGCCGAACTGCAGCAGATAGGGGATGCCACGGTACTGCACTGGTATGATGCGGACCGTGCAACGGACATGAACTTGTACGTCCATCCAGAGACGGGCGTGCCAGAGAAACTACACGAGGTGAGGCAGCACAGTAGTCTGACACGTACTGTCCTTTACAAGGGTTGGAATGAGCCGGTCGAGATAGCGTCGCCCGTGACCAATTAAGAAAGGAGGATGCCATGCGCTGGTTGTTGACCGCATTCATCTTACTCTTGCTCGTACTGAGTGCCCAGCCTGTGGCGCACGCCCAAGGGCCACAACTTACCGTGACGGTGCCCAACGAGGGCGAGACCATCACGGATAACACTGTGACTATCAGATTCGATGTGGAGAACTTTGAGATTGTGTCCTCTACCGTGCCAGTGGAGGAAGCGGGCATGCATCCTGAGGCCAACCAGCCAGGCGAGGGCCACGTGCATTTCATGCTTGATCTCCAACCTCTCGTTGTGTGGGAGAGCGAGGAGTCCTTTACCTTTGACAACGTCCCGCCGGGTGAGCATGTCCTGATGGTGGAGCTCGTGAACAACGATCATTCGGCTTTATCGCCACCGGTTGTGCAACAAATACGCTTTCGCGTTGCAGCACCTGATACGTTACCCACTACCGGGCGTGATGGCGCCCTGCCTGGTTGGCTCGTGCTGGTAGGCCTCGCCATGACTATGATTGGCCTTGTCGCCTCGAGGAGGCATAGAAGTGCGATGCAACAGCTTGCCCACTCCCTGCTCTTAAGACAATTGCCCGATGCTCTCCTTAGTAATACTCCCAACTCCCCATGTCAGGCGGATTGGCGATCGTAACAGGCGAGCCAGCAAAGTCTTGCGTCAGGCCGACGTCTATCCCTGCATTAATAGCGGGGGAGGTGCTCTGCAGCTTAAAACCATCCGCGCTTGAAGGGGTTGATTGTATTAACTGAGGATCCCGATCGAGAGAGTTGAGGTCCTGGATCGTGCCGAGCTGCCACAAGGCCAGCAAGCTATAGCGCGTTCCGAGAAAGTTCCAGTTATCCGTAAAGTTAGCCTTGTAGTAGAGGTTGTGATTGGCGCTAAACCCATCAAGGATGGTTTCAGGGTAGACATATAGATCAGAATTAGCGTTGTGATAGAAGATGTTATTTTTCAGACTCAGGTTACGGCTGTGGTAGCGGACGAAAAGGCCCCGGGTGAGTTTGCTTGCACCGCCGTAGGCAATCACATTGTTATGCACTTTGACATCATCTGCGCGCTGCAATCGAACGCCTGACAGCTTACCCGCCGTCGTATTGGCGTAATCAGCAGGGCCAAAGCGGTGAATGATGTTGTAGGCAATGAGATGATTAGACGCATAATTGCTCGTTTCGCTCGATACTTGGATCCCGCCGCCTGCCACATCATGGATGTGATTGCGGACCAAGGTGACAGATCCGACTGGATTGTTTACCTCGATAGCGAAGTCGGATTCCAACGTGCTCGCCGGGTTGCCGAGCTGATAGAGGTGGCAACCTTCTACATGGGTGGGGCCGCCTTGAATGTTAACCCCGTTTTTGTCCCCCGTATCGTAAAGGTTGAGGCCATTGTTGTAGGAGGCACAGCCCATAATGGTCCCGCTGCCGCGCAGATAAATCCCGCCCGCCATATTATCGTGGGAGGTGATATTGCTATAGTATAGCCCCGTCGCTCCGACCCCACCGGCAGGTAGACCCGAACTAGCGTTGCGCCAGTAGCCATCGGCGATGCCTTGTTCGTGCGAGAAACTGACGGTCAGGTTTTGGAGTGTAATGTGACTCGATCCCTCGGTCGTATAGATGATCGCGCTTTGATCGAGACTACTCTTGGTAGCGCCAGGGCCATAGCCATCAATCCCATCGATAGTCACATAGGATTGACCGGCCACATAGATGGCATGACTGCGCACGCCAATCAGCGTGCTGCCCGGCGGTCCGCTGTCTTTCCGCAAGAAAAAGCGATAGTCACCTGGTTGATTGCTCGGGCCGAAGGTGTTGTTTGCCAGGTGAGCTTCGGGGGCCGTGTGGTTAGGAATGTAGAGGTAGGTGATGCGCTGCCCATCCTCAATCAGGCCCCGCACTCGCTTGCCTGCCAAATCCACACTTCCCTGCCAGATCTTTTTTACTCCATCATCGTAATACAGCGACCATTGAGTAAATGGTTCGGTGCGTACGATCAGCGGATTCAGTCCATTCCCGTAGGTGCCAAAATAGACAGGACTTCCGGCTGTGCCTGAGGAGCTGATTATTAGCTCCTCATTCCAGACCCCCCCCCGCTCAAGCAGAACGCGGTCACCAGGATTTAAACGAATCGAGTTGACTTTCGCGAGGCTCCGCCACGGCTTCTTTTTGTTGGTCCCGGGATGCGCATCATTGCCCTTATTGGAGACATAGTAGGTCGTGCTGGCAGCGGCATGAGCTATCGTCGGCTGTAGCGCTAGGGCCGCGTAGCTCACCCCGAACAGAAAAATCAAGGTGAACAGCCAACGAGTCCTTAATATTGTACGCAATCCATTATTTGCAGTTAGCTTCATTCTATGATGTCCTTTTCATGAATCGCTTTAATGAAAGTTGAGGAGGTGGGTGATCTTCGTCTTGTCCGCGGAAGAATAACACGGGAAGAAGCGGTAATCCTTAAGGGAAGTATTACGGAGCCTTAAGGAAGCCTTAGGGTACCTTAAGGGTAGCTTAAGCTCTAACCCGAGAAATAGGCTCTCCGCCACTTCCTAAGGCACACAGCAGATGCGGAACGGGTGGGGGATCGGGTGTAAGGTGTGGTAGAGCCGAGTAGGCCGGTTTTTGCTCACCCGTCGAACATGGCCCCGACGGAGATGCTTTCGTATTAGGTTTTTTGGAAGAGGGTCAACAAGGGGGGCCACCGATAGAGGTAGGTGTGTGTGCGAGCGATTTGGCCCGGTTGCCTCACCTCTACCGAGTGCATGAGGTGTAGATCGGGGGCGGGCGGGGACAGTGCCGAGGGCGAGGCAACCGGGAGTGGGTCGGTCTATTTGCCAAGGATTTGGCCGAGTTGCCCCGCCCCTACGGTTGGTGGGGTTGACTCCTCCTCGTCGCTAAATTCTCTTTCGAGAAAAGCTAGAAAGCCTTCCAGGCTGGCAAATCCGTAATGTTCGCCGGTGCTTGGTTCCTCCAAACGGAAGCGCCACTCGCCACCTCGGACGCTCGGCTCGAACCAACAGCGGAGGATGTAAACACAGTCCTTGGACAGCTCCAACGATGATAGCATGCTGATTAGCCCTTTCTCTGTGAGGTAAGAATATGTATCTCTGTCCTCATTGTAACGCGCTATCGTTACCTTATCGTGAATTGGCGCTCTCAGCCTGCAAACAAGAAAAGGGTAAACAGTATATAGCCCACAAAGAGCAGGGCCCCCTGCCAGCGGGCGAGGACGTTGTCGCGGATGAGGGGCCAGAGGATGAAGGAGAAGGCGAGCATCACGGGGAGCTCGAGGCGCAGGACGGAGGGGGCGACGCTGATGGGCCTCACGAGGGCGGTGATGCCGAGTACGGCGAGCAGGTTGTAGATGTTCGAGCCAACGATGTTGCCGACGGAGATATCATCTTCGTCACGAAATGCTGCCACCATCGAGGTGGCGAGTTCCGGTAGCGAGGTACCGAAGGCGACCAGGGTGATGCCGATGACCAGCTCGCTGATGCCGAAGGCCCGCGCTATGCTCGTTGCGCCACTCACCAAGGATTGGGCGCCGATCACCAGGATGACGATGCCTACCACGGTGCGACCCAGCTCCACCGGCTGGTTGATCGCCTCGTCATCCGATATCAGCCCCTCGAGCTCCTCAAACTCCTCGAACTCGGCCGCAGCGGCGTCGTGCCTCGCTGTCGCCTGTTGGGCTAGGCGGTAGGTCAGCACGTTGAAGAGAACCAGGATAACAAAGAGAAAGAGGCCATCCAGCCTGCCGATGACGCGATCCAGGAGCAAAGCGTAGGTCAGCGCCGAAAAGCCAAGCATCATCGGTAGCTCGCGCCGCATGACCTGGGAGTGGACCACAACGGGGAAGATCATGGCTGTGAGCCCGAGGATCAATCCGATGTTGGCGATATTCGAGCCGACCACGTTGCCCAGTGCAATATCGCTCGATCTTCGTAGCGCTGCCAAGATGCTCACCAGCAGCTCTGGTGTCGACGTACCGAATGCGACCAGTGTTAGACCAATCACCAGCGGGGATACGCCAAAGGAGCTCGCCAACCGGGCAGCCCCCTTCACGAGCCAGTCGGCACCGTAGAAGAGGGTGAGAAGACCGAAAAGGATAAGGATGAAATCGAATAACATACTTTCTGCCGCGCCCTATGAGGACCCTAGGGCAGGCCTCCACTGTCCCGGCAGCAACTTCGCGAGAACAACTCGATCCTCCTCACAGAAGGTACCCAAGAGCAACAGCGTGACAACATACAACCCGCCGCTACTCGGAATGGCGAGCCAGAAGGGGAGGGGGAGGGCCCAGAGGGGGAGGGCTGCTGCGGCGAGGGCGAGGGCGGGTTTGGTGAAGAGGGCGAGCCAGGGGATCTCGCCGATGCTCTCGCGCATGAGGCGGTAGAAGGGAAGCATTAGAGCCAGCTCGCTGAAGATCGTTACGGCGGCTGCCCCGTTGATGCCGAAGGAACGGATGGCGAAGAAGTTGGCGGCGAGGTTGAAGAGTAGGGCTGCGAGGTAGGCGCGTGTCAGGCTGTGCTGCCGGTCGGCCGCGATGAGTACGTATTGCAGCAGGGAGTTGATGAAGGAGAAGGGCAGGAACCAGATCAGAATCTGGAGCGCGACCGCCGAGAAGGGTAGATAGGCCTCGCCGCCGAAGAGGAGCACGATGTCGCGGGCGTAGCGGGTGGTGAGAAGCGCGATGGGCAGGGCGATCATCACGAGCCAGCGTAGCGAGAGGACGGTTGCCCGTAGCAGGGAATCCTTGGCGCCCTGGGCGTAGCGGCTCATGACGGGGAAGATGGCCAGGGTGAAGCTGCTCGGCAGGATGAGCAGCCCGTCGATGAACTTGTAGGCGACATTGTAGTAGCCGGTCTCCGCATCACCCCGCGCGCCTCGCAGTGGGTCGATCATGACCTGGTCGATGCGGAAGAAGGCGGTGGCGAGGAACTCGTTGATCATCAACGGGAACGCGTCCACTATCATGCCGTGCCAGGCCAGTCGTTCCCAACGAAGGGTGGGGCGGAAGATCGTGCGCACCAGTAGCACACTCAGGATCACCAGCGTCACCACGTTCGTGATGATACTCGTCGCCGCCAGCCCGACAATGCCGAAACCGGCCAGCAGCACGCCCGCTCCCACGCTTACCTTGATGAAGGTAGCGATTGTCGAGACGAGCGCGGGTACCTCGAACTTCTCGTAGGCGCGGAAGACGGCCGTCACTGCATCCGAGGCGTTGGAGGGGATCAGCCCGATGACAAGCAGGATGATGGCCCACATCTTCGCCGGTTCCATCTCACCGATGTAACGCGGCCAGAGCCAGAGGACGAGCAGGAGCACCGGCAGCGTGGCCGCATAGAGGCCGACGCGGAGCAGGAGCGTGGTGTTGAGCAGGCGCGCCGCCGCATCACGGTCGCGCGCCGCGTCGCGGGTGAGCAGAGTGCCGAGGCCGAAGTTGCTGAAGATGATGAAGTACCAGACGAAGGCGATGGCGAAGGCGTACTGCCCGAGCGATTCCGGTCCGAGGAAGCGCGCTATGAAGGCGGCGAAGACCATGTCCACGGCCTTGTTGAAGAACTGTAGCGCCATGGGCGCGAAAGAGTTCTTCGCCACGCGACGCACCGTCGTCTCATCCTCCTGCTCCTGGTAGATG